>JABIDL010000001.1 GCA_018651745.1 Candidatus Neomarinimicrobiota bacterium
CTCATTGTCATATAAGAACTTACAGCCTTTTACTTTACGCATTCTAGTCATGACCCATTTTTTATATTCATTCCCAAATTTTGTAATCATGAGCTCTTCTTCTTTTTCAACCAGCAATGACCAACAAACCGAAATGGGGATAACGAATAAAACCCAAATCCATGATTGAAACCAAAGAGCAAGTAGTCCTGATCCCGAGTAAATTATTCCACTGTAAATGGGATGGCGAATGTAACGATAGGGTCCTGATTTTATTAATTTTATCCCTCGAACCGACAGCCTTGTATATAAAGAGCCAACAATAATTAAATAAAAAGCGTCAACAAAAAAAACTAGAAAAAGAATAGTTTTGGCGGGAGTCGGGATGGATATTAAAAATTGTGGGAAGATTTGAGCGACCTTAAAAGCAAAGGTCCAAAAGAGTAGGGTAATACCAAAGCCTGTCGGGCCGACACCGAATATTCTTGCATAGGTTGAATTCATTTTCAACACATCTATGCGAAAGTTTTATTACATCTCACCCGGGCCAACAGAGCTGTGGTCGTTATCTAGCCAGTCGCCAATAAATCCGTGGGCGGAACGAAGTTCTTCTAGAGGAGCAATCATAATTACCAAATCTTGTTCCTTGCCTTTTAAATCATGAACATAGTCAGGTAAAACGCCCTCTATTTTAAACCCAAGGTTTGTATAAATATCCAGCAGGTCCTTTTGCGGGCGCATAAACTTGGCAGTAATTTTTTCTAGTTTTTTATCGTGAGCGATGTCATACATATCTTTTGCCATCGCATATTGAATCCCTTTTCCAAGATGTGTCCCCGGCACCACCAACCTGAGATAGGCTGAGCCGCTTTTCCACGAATCTGATTCAACCTCCAAGGATGCGTCCCCTACAATTTTATTATCCAAAAGAGATATTCTTCTAACTATTTTTCCCGCTTCAGACTGTTTTGCTCTTTCATTTAAGTGTTTTTCGTTAGTCACGTCACTTCGAAAAAATCTTCTTTTCGATTCCGGAATAGCACTAAAAAACTCTAGGGACTTTTTTAAATCCTTAGACGTTAAATCTCTAATGATAATTGTATTATTGTTTTTTAAACGGAAGGATTTTTTCTTCATTTAAATCACCCCTGCTAGTTCTTGAAGAATGTGCCAGTTTGCTAGGCGGTCTTCCTGTGTGGTTTTCATAATATCGTTCGGCAGTCCATCCTTATCAAAGTGTTTTGCAAACCTGCCTTCAGTTTTCGCAAAATATGTAAAATCGATTTGTTCTTTTGTTTTTGGATTTACAAACCAATCTTTGTTTTTTGCTGGGTTTCCTTGTAAAGAAAGACGCTCTGAAAACCTATCTCCTTTGGTTGGGTCATAAATGAAAACGGGAAACGCTCGCGAATCTGCGGCTAATTTTGCCTGTTGCATGGCCATATCATCTGCAACACCATGCTCGGGTTGGCAAGTTGTGTAAACATTGATTACGGCTGGTCCCGGATATTCATTGGCTGCCATAATCGCTTTATAAAAATGATTTGTGTGGGCTGATGTTGTTTGGGCGACAAAAATATCGGGGTGCATCATACAAAGATTTGCAATTTCTTTTCGGCGTTCGGTTTTTCCACCAATTTCTTTGCCAACCATGGACATTTTGGCGTCCTGACCCGTGAAGGTTGCTGTTGATGTTTGACCGCCCGTGTTTGAATATACTTGGGTGTCTAATATTAGCACATTGATGTCCATCCCTGACGCAAGCATGCGCGACATCGATTGAAAACCAATGTCAACCATTGCTCCATCCCCGCCAATTGCCCAAAGTTTTTTATCCTGCCAACCCATTTGATTCCATCTTGCGCGAATCCCCATAGCATCAGCAGAAACGTTTTCAAAAAGAGAGTTGGTCCAAGGAACCAAAAATGGATTATAAGGGTAGGTTGACCCATAAACCGTATTACAGCCCGTAGCGGCAACAAGTCCAATGCTTTCTTTTCCATAAACAAACCCCGTTGCTGCAAGCATCATTCTCAGCGCCGTTCCCTCTCCACAACCCATGCAGGATCCCGCCCCGCCAGTATATAACATTGAATCATTGGCAAGCATCATATCTACAAGTACGCGGTCGTTAATATATTCTGATGGAGTTGGTCCCAATCCATTAAAGAAATCAAACGCTTCCTGATAGGTTGGAATTGTATTGTCAACTTTTGTGATCATAGTTAGAGCATCGTGGTCACCACAAGCATCAACGCATTCTGCACATCCTTTACATTTTGTGGGATCAATAAAAATGCCAAATTTTGCAGGCTCTTTTCCTTGTTTTCCGGGAACCTTGTGAAATTTATTTGTTTCTGCCCATTGGTCAGAAATCCAGCCTTTTATTTCACCTTTTTCTATCTTATCAAGTGTTTCGGAAAGCTTGGATTCTGGAATTGCTTTCCCAAGAATGGCGGTATCTGGGCACTGGGTTACACATTCCATACAAGCAACACAGTTTTCGGACGCAAACTCGGGTATGTCAGGTGCTATATAACTAAAATCTCGAAGAGCCGCGGTTCCAGCGGGGATTAAGCTTCTTGCGGTCGTTTCGTCAGCAGGTAGACCTTCGTCTGCCGTTCCACCGTTATACGCACCAACAATTCTTTCATTAAAATCTTGAATGTCTAATATGTCTGATGCAGTTTTTTTATTTAGTTCTGAAACTTGAGTGCTCATGTCTGACTTTCTTTTAGCGATTCTTGTTTAACTTCAAAAACCTCGGAAAAACCGCGTTTAACTGCATTTAAGTTGTCTTGCACAACTTGTTCGCCTCGTTTTCCAAAATATTTCCTGAGAGACTTTTCCACGCCATCCATTAATTCGTCTTCGGTTATTCCGGATCGATCTAAAAACGGTGTTGCTTTTAAGAATATACCAAGAAGCACAATACCTTGCATTCTTTGTATTAAATCTGGTCGCGATGAAACTTCTTTGGCTATTTTCACAGTGTCTAGCGCTAAGACTGTGATGTTTTTTTCGCTTATGGTTTTCTGTGCCCAGCTTGGAAAATCACACCAAATATCTTTGGATTCTGTTTTGGGAGACTGGACAAATAGCATGCCGTTTCTTTGTAATCCTTTTAATGGGTTGGCAAGGTTGAAAGCGTTAACATCGTTAAGTGGAACAAATTCAACAAGCTCAAGCTCGTTATGTGTTTTAACACGTTCGGGGCTTACGGTTAAATAATAAGTGGTGGGGAGCCCTTTTTTCTCTGACCCATATTTTGGATAGGCTTGTACATACATATCGAAAAGGTCGGCTACGATCGTTGCAATAATTTTGTTTGTTGTGACCGATCCGTACCCACCGACAGAATGACCTCTCATAGAAAATGTGCCTTTGCATCGGATGTCGGTTGATTCGCCCGTTTCCAGAGATAGGTCATGTGGAATCCCGAGAGCAAAATATTTTTTCTCATCTTTAACCATATTTTCAACAACAGCCATAATATCATCTGGGCGAACATCTCTTGACCCTAAGCCCGCTGAACCAGAATAAATTTTCGGCACTTTAATTCTTCCGTTCTCGTCTGATGCCACATTATCAAAAAAGGCGGATTTAATCTCCATTGTTAACGGGTTGCTTTCCGCAAGAGGATTATCCAATCTTTCCAACACCGAAAAAGATTTTACATTTTTTAGGGTTTCTGCTATCTGTTTTCCCGGGAACGGTCGGAACGATGTCATGTGAACAATCCCAACTTTAATATTTTTTTCTGACCTAAGATGATCCACCGCGGATTCTGCTGTCTCTATCATTGATCCCATACCTACAATCGCATATTCAGCATCTTCCATTTTATATTCCGAGATTAAACCATATTTCCGACCTGTTAATTCATAAAATTCTTCAAACGCTGTTTCAAGTGATGTTTCGATTTTGTCGGTATATAATCTTTGGGCAATTTTTCCCTTCATATACGAATCTTGGTTTTGTACCACTCCAGACATAATTGGATGATACGGGTCCATCATATTAACGAGCTTATTTTGGGGTTTTCCAACGAACCTTTCCATCATTTCGGGCTCATGTAGTTTCACGTTTTCAATTGTATGTGTAGTTAAAAAACCATCCATAATGTTAAAAAAGGGTGTTTGGGTGTCTTCCGAAACGCGCCGAGAAATGAGTGCAAGGTCGCCGGTTTCTTGTGCGTTTCTAGCAAATAACATTCCCCAACCACAATCGGTAACCGCCATAACGTCATCGTGCCCAGCGTGAACGTTTAAAGAGTGGGATGTCAGCGCTCTTGCGCCAATATGAAATACGACGGGAAGCCTTTTCCCGGAAATGGTATAAAGAACTTCTTTCATCAAAACCAATCCCTGTCCGGATGTAAAATTGGTAACACGTCCGCCCGCAAGGGCAAATCCTTCGCATGCAGATGCGGAGCTGTGTTCAGATTCTGACTCTATAAAAGCCATGCGTTCTCCCCAAATATTGGTTCCGCCGTTAGCAAGCACCGCTTGATAGCCAGATCCCATCGTTGTTGACGAGGTTATTGGGTATGCGCACGCACCCTGGGTGATGTGGGTTTCCACCCAAACAACAATTGCGGCACCATCTGCTGTTGAATTAATTCCGGGGTATTTTTTCATTTTTTTAAATATCATTCGTAATTGAACAAAGAATTTACTTGAAAAATTTTTACATTTACACTTCTATCTCTTTCCACTTCCCCTGCAAAACCCTCCAAACCATAATAACTGCAAATAGCAAAATGTGTCCGGATAAAACCAACCACGGACCGATATAGCCTGCGTCTAGATAAACTCCCGTTAAATAACTTATGGGTATTAAAAAAAACCACACAAGCACCGATTCAACGATAGCAGGAAAAAACGTATCACCTGCGCCAGAAAGAGCAAACCAAAGCGTAAACCCAACGGCGTCAATAAACTGGATCGCTCCAACCAGCCTCAATGTAACTATACCAACCCGAACTACATCTGGGTCGTTTGTAAAAACTGGTAATATATAATTGGGAAATAGTATAAAAACCATTCCCATGGTTCCCATGATGTACTCTGAAAACCGAATGCTTTCTTTAATGCTCTTTTCTGCTTTTTCTGTTCTCTTTTCGCCCATGTGTTTACTTACTAAGGTTGAACACGCCTGTCCCACGCCCAGCGCTGGCATAAAAGATGCGTGCATTATTGTAAAAACAACTTGTGTTGCGGCAAGCTCAACCAGGCCAATCATTCCCATAATTTTATAAAAAAACGACCACCCCACAGCAACAAACATTTCCTGAATTCCTTGGGGTAGGGCTAATTGGATTTGTCTTATTAACATTTTTTGTTTTAACGATGGTTTAGTGATCCCAAACTGGTTTTTTATTTTCGGGGAAAACAAATAAAGGGCGTAGTGCGTTGTCATCCACACAGAGGATATAAGCGTTGCAATTGCGGCGCCCTTAACTCCCAAAGAGGGAAATTCTGTCCAAGACCATAAGCCTGGGATTTGATTAAATGGAAAAATTGAATCTGCAAAAACCTTTTGAAGTCCGCTCGTACCAAAAATAAGTCCCGCGTTTAAATATATGTTTAATACATTGCTGGAAATAGTTGCTTTCATGTGAATTTTGGGCTCCTCTATTCCTGTAAAAAAACCCTGAAACACAAACCCAATAGACGAAAAGAAAAGACTTAGAAAAACAATTTCTGCATAAATAATACACTGAGCCTGTGATAGTGGGTCAAAAATAAAAAAGGGGACTACATCTTTAGAAAATATGTAGCCCAAAAAAGTGCCGGGAATGCTGTATAGGGAACCCAATAGAAGACCATTAAAAAGAGCGTGGCCGCACTCATGGCGCTTGTGTTCGCCAAGCCGTCTTGCTGAAACGGTTTGCGTTGCTGTCCTTATGCCTATCATAAAACTTAAAATACCCCAAAACAACATATTGCCCATACCCGTGGCTACGAGCGCTGATGTCCCAAGGTGCCCGACCATCGCAACGTCCGCTATGCCCATAAACACCCGACTCAGATTACTTAAAATTATCGGCCACGCGAGAAAAACAATCCGATTAAATAAAATCTTATCGTTCGGTAGTATATATTTTTTTATCACATCCATTGGTTTGTAGTGCTGGGGGTTGTTTTGTATAATTTATCTTGGTCCAAACAAAATGGTTCCCAATCGAACCATTGTGCTTCCTTCTTCCACCGCAATACGATAATCTCTGGACATTCCCATAGAAAGTTCGGTTAATTTTTTATCAGCTATTTGCGAGTTTAGCCTTGTTTGGGTTTTTCTTAATAAAACAAATGAATCTCGAATTTTACTTTTATCGCTAGAAAGCGGGCCAACCGTCATTAATCCTTTTACGGCGATATTGGGGATGTCCATACATTGGATCATGTTATCAATATCGTCTGGAGAAAACCCCCCTTTTTGTTGCTCGCCGCTTGTGTTCACCTCTAATAAAACCTGCGTGTTTTTATTTTGTGCTTTCCTTCCTATTTTTTTCGCCAACACCAGCGAATCAACCGAGTCAACTGTATCAAACAGCTTTAGACATTTACTAATTTTATTGGACTGAAGGTGCCCTATCATTCTCTTTTTAAGCGGGCGGATATCTTCTGGTATTAGGAAAAACTTATCGGCAGCCTCCTGTACTTTATTTTCGCCTATTGATCTAATTCCGCCGGCTGCGGCTTTTATGATTGTTTCTATGGGGTGGGTTTTAGTAACCGCAACAATTTCAACGTGGTGAAAAAGTCCGGCTTTGTTTTGAGCTTTATGTATTGATTCTTGAATTCTGTCGAGTGTAGTCGAAAAGCTCAAGATTCTTCTGAAATATCTGCGCCTTTTTCTTTGGGGGTGGGCTCTTCTTCGTCAGCGTTATCCTTATCAATTTGCCCCTCTTCGTTTATAACGCGGGTGATGGATGATATGCTTGCGCCCTCGTCAAGCTTTACAAGTTTTACGCCTTGTGTCACGCGACCAATAATTCGAAGAGCCGACACCGGCTGTCTCATCAAAACGCCGGAATTTGTAATAACTATTAAATCGTCTGAGTCCACCACTTCCATTATTTTAACCATCTTACCTGTTTTGTCGGTGCAACGCATGGCCATTACGCCCTTTCCGCCACGCGTTTGGGTGCGAAATTGAATCACGTCTGTTCGTTTTCCCATACCCTTTTCTGTTGCGACTAAAATTGTACCTTCTCTTTTTACAATTAGCATTCCGATGACATAATCTTCTTTTGAACCTAACTTGATTCCCTTTACGCCCATGGTTTTGCGACCCGTAGGGCGAACGTTTGACTCGGAAAATCGGATGGATTTTCCTTCATAGGTTCCCAAAAGGATATCGTGTTCCCCGTTTGTAATTCGCGCCTCTATAAGCTCGTCTCCATCCCGAACCTCAATGGCATAAATACCACCCTTTCTTGGTTTACTATATGCAGATAGGACCGTTTTTTTAACAATACCTTTTTTTGTTGCCATCACAATATAGTGACTTTCGTCAAAGTCTTTAACACTAACAAAAGCTTCAACTTTCTCGCCTGGGTCGCAGCCTATTAGGTTCACAATGGCGCGGCCCTGGGTTGCTCGACCGCCTTGTGGAATATCATACACTTTCAACCAATAACACTTTCCCATATCGGTAAAGAAAAGCATATAGTTATGCGTGTTTGCTATAAAAAGGTGTTCTACAAAATCTTCATCCTTGCTTGTTGCGCCCTGCACTCCGCGACCCCCGCGCCTTTGAGTGCGGTAGGTGTTAAGGGCGGTTCTTTTGATGTAACCTTTGTGTGTAATGGTGAGCACAACCTCTTCTTCTGCAATCATGTCTTCCATGGAAAAATCTGTATCCACCGGAATAATTTCTGTGCGGCGCTCGTCTCCATATTGATCTCGAATTTCAAGAAGCTCTTTTTTAATGATGTCCATTCGTTGTGGCTTGCTTTCTAAAATTCCCTTAAGGTGTGAAATAACTTGGATCAGTTCTTTGTATTCAGAAACCACTTTATCAACCTCTAACCCTGTAAGTTTTTGAAGGCGCGTTTCTAGAATTGCCTGAGATTGAATTTCTGAAAGATTGAACCCATTCATAAGGCCCTCTTTGGCTTGGATTGGGTTTTTGCTTCCGCGGATAATTTTTATCACCTCGTCTATGTTGTCCAGGGCTGTTTTTAATCCCTCTAATATGTGGGCGCGCGCTTCTGCTTCTTTTAATTCAAATTTGGTTCGACGTACAACAACCTCGTGCCTAAAATTCACAAAATGCGTTAAAATTGTTTTGAGGGGCATTATTTTGGGAATACCATTAACAAGCGCCAATAGAATAATGCCGAACGTGTCTTGAAGTTGGGTGTGTTTATATAGTTGATTGAGGATTACCTCTGGAACTGCGTCTCTTTTTGTTTCAATTACAACGCGGATTCCATCTTTGTCTGATTCGTCGCGAAGGTCAGTTATTCCTTCGATTTTTTTATCCCTAACAAGGTCTGCAATTTTTTCAACAAGATTTGCTTTATTGGTTTGATACGCCACCTCTGTGACAACAATACTATTTTTACCGTTTTTATTTGTTTCTATGTGGGCCCGGGCGCGCATTTTAATTTTTCCGCGACCCGTTTCATAGGCGGATTTAAGCCCATCCATTCCAAGAATTAGTCCCGCCGTTGGAAAGTCGGGGCCCTTAATAAATGTCATTAGTTCATCGGTGGACATGCTTTCATTTTCAATCAATGCTATTAAACCGCTTACAATCTCTGTCAAATTGTGTGGTGGGATTTTTGTGGCCATCCCGACAGCAATTCCTTCCGATCCATTTACAAGCAGTGTTGGAACCGCGGAGGGAAGGACGGTTGGCTCTTTTAGCGTTTCGTCAAAATTTAAATCCCAATCAATGGTGTCTTTTTCCAAGTCTTTAAGCATTTCTCCGGAAAGTCGGGTCATTCTGGACTCTGTGTACCTCATCGCTGCGGCATTGTCGCCGTCTATTGAGCCAAAGTTCCCTTGACCGTCAACCAGCTCATACCTCATTGAGAAGTCTTGCGCCATTCGAACGAGCGCATCATAAACCGAGCCGTCTCCGTGTGGATGGTATTTTCCTAAAACGTCTCCTACTATTCTTGCGGACTTTTTATAAGGCCTGTTCCAGCTCGACCCCAGTTCACTCATACCATAAAGAATTCTTCGGTGAACCGGCTTAAGCCCATCGCGCACGTCCGGTAAGGCGCGAGACACAATAACGGACATAGAATAGTTTAAATAGCTTTCCCGCATTTCATCAACAATGTCGCGTGGAATTATATTGTCTCTATTAAAATCGGTCATAAGAATTTCCTAAAATGTTAAACGTCCAGATTAACGACAAATTTCGCGTTTTTTTCAATGAAGGTTCTTCTGGCCTCAACGTCGCTGCCCATTAGGTTTTGAAACGTTTCTGCCGCCTCTAACGCGCTCTCAACGGTTACCTGCATCAAAGTTCTTCGTTCGGGGTCCATCGTTGTTTCCCAAAGTTGGGCCGGATTCATCTCCCCCAACCCTTTGTAGCGCTGTAATGATACTTTTGTATTTTTATTATCTTTTTGCATTCTCTCAACGATTAAGTCTCTTTCGTTGTCATCATAGGCGTAGGCTTCTTTTTTGCCTTGGGCAACACGATAAAGCGGTGGCAAAGCAAGATATAAATACCCACCCTCAATAACTTCTTTCATTTTTCTATAGAAGAATGTTAATAAAAGTGTGCGAATGTGTGAGCCGTCAACATCTGCGTCAGTCATAATAATGATTTTGTGATATCGAAGTTTTTCAATATCTAAATCTCCAGGTGATTTTTCACCGCTATCTTCTTCTGACCCGCCAAAGCCGGCGCCTAGCGCTGTTATCATAGATTGAACTTCGTTATTTGAAAGCAGTTTGTCGATTCTAGCTTTTTCTGAGTTGATAACTTTTCCGCGAAGAGGTAAAATTGCTTGTGTTCTCCTGTCGCGCCCCTGCTTTGCGGATCCGCCCGCAGAGTCGCCCTCAACCAGATAAAGTTCGCAAAAAGCGGGGTCTCGATTTGAACAATCAGCAAGTTTTCCGGGTAGAGATGATCCCCCAAGTGCGCTTTTCCGCCGGATTAGCTCTCGCGCTTTTCTTGCGGCAGACCGACTTCGAGAAGCCAGCAGCGCTTTTTCTATAACGCGCCTGCCAATAGAGGGGTTTTGTTCAAGAAAGTCTAAGATCCCCTCATAAACTGCCGTATCCACAATTCCTTTAACATCGCCATTTCCAAGTTTTGTTTTGGTTTGTCCCTCAAATTGGGGCTCAGCAACCTTTACGCTTATAATGGCGGTTAATCCTTCGCGAAAATCTTCACCAGACAATGATATCTTTTCGTTTTTCTTTGTTTTTATGAGGTTGTTTTTGGTCGCATGGTTGTTCATGGCGCGGGTTAGTGCAGACCGAAAACCAGACAAGTGTGTACCGCCCTCGATTGTATTAATATTGTTTACAAAGGTCAGGATATTATCATTATAGGTGTTGCTGTATCGCATCGCCACCTCGACCGGAACCTCTCCCCCGGTTTTGTTTACCGTAATTATTTTATTATGGATGGGGTTGTTGTTTTCGTCCAAATATTTTACAAAATCGCTCAAACCCCCTGTATATTTAAAGCGAGTTTCTTCTGTTCCCTCTTCTCTGTCGTCTCTATCGTCTCTGAGAATTATCTCGAGATTTTTGTTTAAATACGCAAGCTCTCTTAACCGCTCTGAAATAATTTCGTGTTCAAATTTAATTGTATTAAACACGCTAGTGTCCGGCATAAATGTAATTTTTGTGCCAGAGTTTTTTGTGGGGGATCCTTTTTTCACCGAAGATGTTGGCTTTCCTCTTTCGTATGATTGGCTGTGATTGTGGCCATCTCTTTTAATGTCCGCAACCAGCCGCTCGCTCAGCGCATTTACAACAGAAACTCCAACGCCATGAAGCCCGCCGGAAACCTTATATGTGCTCTTATCAAACTTTCCTCCGGCGTGTAGAATGGTCATTACGACTTCAAGTGCGGGGATTTTTTCCTCTTTATGAATATCAACGGGTATGCCCCTGCCATTATCCTCGACAGAAACAGAACCATCTTTATTAAAAGTAACGGTGATTCGATTACAGTACCCGGCCATTGCTTCGTCCACACTATTATCAACAACCTCATAAACCAGGTGGTGCAATCCACGACGACCGACATCGCCAATATACATTGCCGGGCGCTTTCTTACAGCTTCAAGCCCCTTTAGAACCGTAATTTTTTCAGCGCCGTATTGCGTTTCTTCCACGTTTGGTTGTTCACTCATAAAAATTTTATATCCTTAATTGCCCTAAACCCCGCCAAACTGTTTACTTGGTTTAAAATTTCGGTTTTTTTCAATTGAAGTTCTTGCCTCCATGTTGGAGAGGATACCCGAACAAACAAAACGCCGTGCTCTGCTTTTTCTGCTACTGCCTGTTCTGCAATTGTTTCTCCAACAGCCTCTTTCCACGTCAAAACCGCCTTCTCCTGTTTTACGCCTTTTTCTAGCCCCGATTTTGTCAAAAATATATTTAGGGCTGTTTTTAAGGACTGCATTAAAAAGACTATTTATAATAACGCCTCAAGGATGGTTTCTGGTACAATAAAACACTAATCGCTAAGCCTAATAGGCATTAGCAGCATGGTCAGCTCAGAGTCTTTTTCTTGTGTTTCGGGAAAAAACAATCCGGCGCTTATAGATGATTTTAATTCAATTCTAATATCTTCTGTTCCAATGTGAGACAAAACATCTTTTAAATAATTTGCATTATATCCTACGGTAACGGCTTCGCCTGACAGTTCCACATCTAGCTCTTCTTTTGCTTTGGACGCTCTCTCCGGGTCTTCGGTTGTAAGAAGAGCTTTTCCTTCTTGTATGTTGAGCGCTATTTGGTGCGTTGATCTGTTTGAAAAAATAGATACCCGCTTAACTCCGGACAATAAGCTTTCTCTGTTTGCGGTAACGGTTTTATCGTTTTCTTTTGGAATGACGCTTTCATAGTCTGGAAATCTTTCATCTATTATCCGGGTAAAATAGGTGTCGGATCCAATTGAAAGCGTCATGTGGCTGTCTCCCATCCACACTTGAATCGTTTCTTCTGCCGGAATAATATTTGAAATCATATTCAGAAATTTTTTAGGGATAACAACGTCTCCCTGAAATTCTTTAGACTCATAGTCATTCCTAATATACCTTACCAGTCTGTGCCCATCAGTAGAGACTGCAGTTAAGATGTTTTCTCCAAATCTAAACAAAACACCCGTAAGAGAGGGCTTGAGCTCATCTTGGCTAACTGCAAAAAGATTGGTATGAATTATTTCTCTAAGAATTGATCCCTTAATTCCAGCTGCTTTCCTATTGTCCACATCAGGAAGCGCGGGGAATTCTTCGGATGGTTTGCCGGACAAATCGTATTCACCAACCTCTGTTGACATTTTTACCTTATTAGACCCATCCACAGAAAATGTTATACGGGTCTCGGGCAATGCGTTTGTTATTTCAACTAATGGTTGAATTGGAATAGCACAAGATCCAGGTTCTTCTAAACTGGCTGGTAAAGAAACAACAATTGCAATTTCTAAATCTGTGGTTCTTAATACCGTTCCGCTTTCTTGAGCATCAAATAATACCGAAGTTAGTATTGGCAAGGTAGATCTCGTGGGTGTCGCCTTAGATAGCTTTTGAAGGGCTGACTGCAGTTCGGTTTTGGATGTGGAAATTTTCATCTTTTATTCTCAATAATTTTACAAAGCGTTTTAGTCTTTTATTCTCTTAAAATTGCCTGATATCTTAATTCAGAGTTTACCATTTCACAAGTAATTTTTGTCAAACATATATACCAATAATTTTACATTATTAACATAATTGTTTATTATATATAAATAGTTTTTATTTATTATTTAATAATTTATTTTTATTTATAATGTTGAGACTGTTAACAACAAACACCCAAGACAAAATAGATTAATTTGGGCGGTTCTTTAGCCGGTGTTTAATAAAGGGTTTCTTTATGTGGATTAAATAATAACGATGTGGAAAACCAAATAGTTATTAACAGAAATAAGACATCTTTTTGAAGATTGAAAATTAAATAAAAAGGTGGAAGAATTGGGTATAAACTTGTTGAAAACCTATTCAAGCACAGTAACAAAAAACTTTGTACGAGCATTTTTTATCCAAGCACCGTACCACATCATCCGCTTATGGTTTAAAGCGAGAGACTCAATTTCATACCAATGCCCATCTAAAGAAGCGCGTCCCCCGGGCCTTAGCCCCTCTGGCCATATAAGGTGGTAGCCAAGGTCTGTTTTTAGTGGGCCGTTTATGGTTGAAAGCTCTAGTTGTTCTGCGACCATTTTGAATTCGGGGATTGGGTAGCTTGACAGGTCGACCCAACCGAGGTCCCCTCCGATTTTTTTTGTTTCTTTATCATCAGAATATTTATTAACCAGAGCCGTAAAGCCTTCAAGGCTGTTAGCCGAATCTTTAAGAGAAACACCAAGATTATAGGCACGATTTTCATCTTCTGGTGTAAGTTCGGGCGAAAGCAGAATATGTCTGACGTGAATTTTATCCCCACGACGATCAAGCGTTTCAATAATGTGAAACCCAAAAGCCGTTTCAATTGGAATGCTTGTGGTGCCAGGGCTAAGGGAGAAGGCTACAGCCTCAAACTCGCTTACCAAAGAACCCCTTTTTACATACCCTAGAGACCCCCCCGAGGTAGCAGACCCGGGGTCTTGAGAATAAATCATTGCAAGAGAATCGAAGGGTGCGCCGGAAACAATTTGTTTCCGTATGTCTAATAAAGAATTCCGCACGTTTTCTTTTGTTTTTTCTCCGGGCGTAATTTTTATTAAAAGATGCCTGAGCTTCATTTTGTTTGGAAAGTAAGGCAGACTGTCTTGATATGTCGAAAAAAAGTCAAGAACCTCGTCCCTGCTTATGGTTATAGAGGATATCGTCTGTTGTTGGTATCTTTCAGTAATTAATCTATCGCGCATTTCATACCAAAAGTCTCTCTTAAAGCTTCTAATTGATTGTCCCAACATTATTTCAGCCCTATCCTCTCCTCCCGCCTGAGCAATAAAAGTTTCTACCTGTTGATCTAAAGCCCGACTAACCTCTTTTTCTTCAACAACGATGGAATCTATTTCCGCCATTTTTAATAATATTTTTTGATCTATAAGGCTTTGTACCACTTGCTCTTGTAGTTGGCTAATTAATTTAGCGTCTTTTTCTGGGTCTAATCTTTGTTGGGTTGCCGCCATTATAACCATCTGGCTTACGTCGCTTTTTAGAATAAGATGATCGCCAACAACCGCAGCAACGCCATCGATGGTCGTTGTTTCTACGCTTTGTGCAACTAAAAACGAAAGCAACAATGTTTGTGCTTTAAGTGTTTTAAACTGTATCATATTTAGACACCCAATTTAAACGATTTAAAAATTGTTAAACTAAATGATTTGTGTTTGATAAATGTTCCCCAATTTTTCGAACTAAATGTATGTTTTTTATAATTGAAGGATTGTTTTCCTTAAATACAATCAACCCTTTGTTGTTTTGTTTTACGCTCGCCAGCGGATCGTTTTTCATAATATAATTTAATACGCGCCTAAGGATTTTAATCCCGGCAACAATCTCGAAACTATCACGAAAAATATTTATTTTAGACACCCCCGCGCTTGAGTAATCCAACTTAACCGCGTTTATAATTAGCAGGTTTTTTATCTCGGGGAAGAGCGCACCAAACCTATCTATAAGCTCGGCTTGTATTGCTTTTAATTTATCTACAGAATTGGCAGATACAATGCGCGCATAATACCCCAACCGAACAGAATCTGCTTCTATATAGGACGCGGGAATGCCCTGAGATATATCAGCAAACACACTAGTGCTTGGTTTTTTGTTGCTGTCTCCAAGGGCCCCAGAAAGCAAATCAACAAACAACGAATAACCAATGTTTTGAATGTTACCACTTTGTTTAGTACCAAAAATTTCTCCAGGTCCGCGCATTTCTAAATCTTTTTGAGATATGGCGAAACCCGAACCAAGTTCCCAATTTTCAACGATAGTTTTTAACCGTTCATGTGATTTTTGAGAAAGAGGCTTGTTTTTCGGAATAGATAAAAAACATTGAGAGTTTTTATTTGATCTTCCGACGCGACCCCGCAGTTGGTGAAGTTGTGCCAATCCATATTTTTGTGCATCACAAACAATGATAGTGTTGACGTTTGGGATGTCTAATCCAGATTCTAATATGGTGGTTCCACAAAGTATATTTGTTTTTCCAGTATAAAACCGAAGAAAAGCGTTTTCTAATTTTTTTGTAGAGAGTTTTCCATGAATAACATCCACCACAGACCCCTCACAGCGAATTTCTATTTGATTTTTTAATTCAGAAAGCTCGTCAATATTATTTTGAACAACAAGAGAGCTCCCACCCAAGTCCACCTCTCTTTGTAGCGCCCGGGCTACCCAACGGTAGTCAAAATGTTTAATAAATGTTGCAATGGGCAGTCGCCCGGGTGGCGCCGTAGACAACGTGGATGCAGAAAGATACCCGCTCAACGATTTTTGCAATGTTCTAGGTAATGGCGTTGCGCTAATAGTTAGGTAATCTACTTTTGGGTAGCCCGTAAGAAGTTTGTTTTTTTGTTTTACTCCAAACCGATGTTCTTCATCTATAACAATTAACCCCATCTTTTTAAAGAAAACCCCGGCCCTAAGAATTGAATGTGTTCCAATTAAAACATCTATTTTATTTGATGCAAACCTATTCATTATATCATCACGACGGCCCTTGTATATAAATCTAGATACAAGGCTTACTCGTATCCCGAGGCAGCCAAGCCTAGATTTGAAAGTAAAATAATGTTGATCTGAAAGAAGGGTGGTTGGCGCGAGCACAACCACCTGATATCCGCTGGTAATTATATGTAAAGCGGTTCTTAGGATTATTTCTGTTTTACCAAATCCAACGTCTCCGACCAATAGCCTGTTCATAGGATAGGGGGATAACAAGTCTTCCTTAATATCAGAAATTACGTTTTTTTGATCACTCGTTAATGAGTGGTGGAATGATTTGTCCAGCTCTTTTTCATATTCAGCGTTAATGGTATATACCCTGTTTTTCTTTTCTTGACGAACAGAATAAAGATCAACAATTGTTTTTGCGAGAGAACTGGCGTCTTTTTTTGCTTTCGATAATTTTGTTACCCAAGCCCGCTTGTTTAATTTGGCAAAAGAGGGGTTTAAAATGTTTGGCGCAGGATAAAGAAGCGCAAGTTTATCAATTGGTACATATATTTTTCCACCATCAGCGTATTCAAGACACACGTTTTCTGAAGATCCCCCAGCATTTGATTCAATAGTTATTAATCCGCAATACCTGCCCACACCATAGTGTCGATGAACAACGGGGTCGTTAAGAACAATGTTTTCTAAAAAAAGTTTTTTTCTATATATTTTTTGAGGCTCAGTTAGATTGGTTTTTGCTTTAATAGCTTGTTGCGATGTAATTATATCAAGACCATAAGAAGGCATGTGAACATCTGGAAATGAGCTAGGTAGGGGTAATATAAATTTAGTTTTTTTGAAACTGTCGACCCTTGGGGCGTTTACATCGGTTTGAAAATCAATATTTTTTAGAACATTGCTGTCTTTAGATTTAAAAGAGAAATTAAAATTATCACCCCCAATATAAATAGAAGCATAGTCAAAATTTTTAAGAAATGAATTTTCATTAAGTTCTGTAGAGGGTGCGTTTTTTGAAGAGTGCGTGGTGAACGATTTAAATGTATTTATCGACAGCTGATCAACAGTTGAAAAAGTTCGAATTGAAATAACTTTTTCACCATCAAGCTCAATTCTAATCGGCTCTCGCAGGGTTTCGGGGTAAAAGTCTACTATGCAACCACGAATAGAGTATTCTTTAGAATTATATATTTGATAAGTACGAGAATATTCGGAGAGCCGCAAGAAAGCCTCAAATCCTTTTAAGCTCAGGTTTGAGCCAACATTAATTGTATAACTATTATCGCGCCCGGGCTCTATCTTGTTTAAATATTTTAGATCATTAGAGGTTGTAAAAAAGTTTCCAACTCGATGCATTATTAAATCGTCTAAACTTATAATGTTCGTCCCAGCCTGGTTTGACGTGAAGCCGGGTATATCGCATTCGCCTAACGAAAAAAACTTTGCAAGAGGACCGTTGGGAAACAGTTTTGAAAAACAAAATAAAAAATCCTCATATTTAGCGTAATTGTCAAAAACAAACGCGCACTTGTTCCCAATATGTTTTTGTATAAACAAACTTTGAAAGAGAGCAAGGGTTTTATTGCCTCCGACACACTCAAAACTATATCCAGAGCTAACAATTTGTCGAAGGTTAGAAAAGCATTCTAGCTTCTCTAAATAAGAAAAAACAATATCGAACTCTTTAATTTTGCCTATACCCAATTTTATGTTTTTTAATCCAAATTGATAAAATTGATATATCGGACGAAGTAACCCCAGAAATATTTTGAGCCTGTCCAATGTTTTCCGGGCTTATGTCAATTAGTTTTTCTCTTCCCTCAGAAGAGAGCCCAGACATTGTTGAATAATTAATACCGTTAGGTATATTAACCCCTAAAATGCGCCGCGTTAATTCAATAGACCTACGATGTCTAGCAATATATCCTGAATATTTAATTTTAGACTCAGCGTCTAATAACAGTTCGTTAAAAATATGTTCGGGGATAGTGTCATTTTTAAAATCAAAGAACTGCTTAGATAAGTCATTGATTTTGATTTCAGGCCTTTTTAACAAAGTAGACGCCCTCATTTTAGACGAAGGCGGAAGGGTTGGTCCGAGAAAACCGTGATTGTTTAAATCGGACACATTAACGACTTTGTTTAAGTTGGACATGATTTTCTCGCCAGCAGACAAGTAATCAGAAAGCTCTCTTATAGATTTTTCGCCTAATAGTGAATACTTTTCAGAAAAAGGAAACAACCTCTCGAGAGAATTAGAATATCTAAGCAAAAGACGATACTCTGCCCTTGATGTAAACATTCGATATGGCTCGGGAGTGTCTTTTGTTATTAAATCATCAATTAGAACCCCTATGTAGGCCTCATTCCTTTTTAATAGAAGAGGCTTGGTAGCCAAAATATAGCATACGGCATTAATTCCGGCTATGAGACCCTGGGCGGCGGCCTCCTCATATCCCGATGTGCCATTTATTTGACCCGCTAAAAAAAGTCCCGAAACGGCCTTGGACTCAAGAGATGACCTTAATTGTGATGGTCGAATATAATCATATTCGATTGCATAGCCCGGGCGGAACAAGGAAACATCTTTCAATGCGGGAATTTTCTTTAAAGCAGCAAGCTGAACGCTTTCCGGGAGGCTGGTAGAAAATCCGTTTAGATATATTTGATTTGAGCCCGCCCACTCTGGTTCTAAAAACAAAGAATGAGAGGGATGGTGAGAAAACCTAAACACTTTATCCTCAATCGATGGACAATATCTCGCCCCCACGCCCAAAACATCTCCCGAGAACATAGCTGAACGGTTTTTGTTTTTTTCTATTATATTATGACAACCCAGGTTGGTTTTAACTATATTACACTTTTCATTTGGTGGGTCAAATATTTTTGTTCTATAAGAGAACGGGGTTGGTGTTTTATCGCCATAGGTTTTCACTGTTTTTCCCCAATCAACAGAAGAAGCAATAATTCGAGGGGGGGTGCCGGTTTTTAATCTTCCAGTTGAAAAGCCAAGAGATTGCAAAAACTCAGTAATTCCCCCAGAACCCCGCTCGCCCATCCTCCCCGCACGTATTTTTTTAGACCCAATATGGACCAACCCGTTTAAAAACGTCCCACAGGTCAACACAACAGCGCGAGACCTTATAATGTTTCCGTCCCTTAAAACAACGCCGCCAATGGTATAGGAATCAACAACCAAAGACACCGCCTCGCCCTCAACAATTTTAATTTTTTCACTTGCACCCAATCTAGACCGAACAAGGTTTTCGTATACCCGCTTGTCTACCTGCGCCCGCGGAGACCAAACCGCCCGCCCTTTCGACTTGTTCAACATTTTAAATTGAATCCCCGCTCCGTCTGCAGCCAAACCCATAAAACCCCCAAGCGCATCAACCTCTCTTACCATTTGCCCCTTCGCGATACCGCCAATTGCCGGATTGCAAGACATTCTTCCCACCGCAGCTGTGTCCAGCGTTATTAAGACAACAGACAACCCCCTCTTTGCCGATATTAAAGAAGCCTCTATGCCGGCGTGCCCGCCTCCAACAACAATAATATCATAAGAGCGTTTCACGTGAAACCTATTTACCAACACAAAATGATTTAAAAATATTATCCAGAATTTCTTCTGTTGTTGTTTTTCCAAGGATAACGTCTAGGGCGCCAATAGATCTTCTTACATCTACTGCGGCCAATTCTAGGGCGGGGTTGCCACCTCTTAAATTTTTTATACCCAAAGCAAGGGCCAAGTCTGTTTCTAATAAACCATTATATTGTCTTGATGTTGTAAGGGCCGCGGAGTCTGTAATGGATGGATAAATAGACAACCTATCTTTAATTAGATTAAGTAGTTTTTTAATTCCACTGCCTTCTTTTGCTGAAATTGAGCAATCAAAATTTTTAGCATTTATCTTGTTGTTTGGTATATCTATTTTGTTTAAAACAGAAAGGCGTGGGTCAGACGTGGGGTGGGTTGGCGTTTCGTCGATATCGACAGATGAAAGAAATATAACCAGATCCGCGTTTTTAATGTGTTTTTTGGCCCGAGAAACGCCTTCTTCTTCTATTGTGTTTTTAGCAACTCTTAATCCAGCGGTGTCTATAAGGGTTACCACTACCCCGCTCAACAAAAGCGATACGCTTAGAGAGTCCCGCGTGGTTCCGGGCTGTTCGCTTACAATAGCCCTATCTGAATTTGATAATTTGTTTAAAAGGGTGGACTTGCCAACGTTTGGCTGTCCAGCGATTACCACCGTAGCGCCAGATGTTAAAAGCTGGGCTTGTTTGTGTCCATCTAAAATCGGGGCGATGGTAGATCTGGTTTTTGTCATAGCTTTTAGAATATCTTGATGGTGGTTCGGGGGTACCTCTTCTTCGCTGATGTCTAGCGAATATTCAATTGAAGCCAATATTCCCAAGAGGTTTTTTTTAAGGGCATAAAATTGCTTTGATAGGTGTCCGGAGAGAATTTTATTATTGAAGTTGGCCCCGTCTAGGGACTTAGAGTGGATTAGCTTTGCAACAGCCTCGGCCTGCACTAAATCAATTTTTCCATTTAAAAACGCGCGCTTTGTAAACTCGCCCGGCTCTGCCATTTTGGCGCCACCCTTACAGCACGTATTTATAATTTGTTGAACAATGGCCGGATTTCCATGACAAGATATTTCTATAACATCTTCGCCAGTATACGAGGATGGCTGTTTAAAGTATGTTACGATTATCCGATCGATCTCTTCACCATAAGAATTGTTAAACCCTGTAGTGATAGCGGTGCGCGGGGATTTAAAAAGAGTTGCTGCGCTTTGAGATATGTAATTTGTTACGATATCTATACACTTGGACCCGGACAGCCTAATTACGGAAATTCCGCCATAACCGTATGGAGTGGCGGGGGCTACAATGGTGGTTTCGGCATACATGGCCGAATTATCACTTTTTGGCGGGTGTTAAAAATTTTTGCTGTAAAATAGTAAATAGGTTAAAAAGTGCATAATAAAGATTTAACCCAGAAGGAAAGCTATAAAATATGAACAAAAAGAAAACATTCATCCCATACATCATTAATTTATTTTGACTGTCTCCGCTCGTTGGCTGCATCATTTTTTGTTGGATGAACATTGTGATTGCCATAAATATAGGAAGGATATTCAAAGGAAAACCTCCCACGATAGCGATAGTGTCTGGAGAAGAAAGATCGGTAATCCATAAAACAAAAGGCTGTCCACGAAGTTCAATGGTCGAACGAAACACGATAAACAAGGACATAAGAAGCGGCATTTGTAATAAAAGGGGAAGACAGCCCCCAAGGGGATTAACACCATGTTCTTTAAACAATTTCATTTGTTCTTGATTCAGACGTTTGGGGTCGTGCTTATATTTTTCTTTTATTTTAGCAATAAGGGGCTGAATTGCTTGCATTTCCCTTGAAGACTGGTAACTCTTTTTTGTTAGGGGATAAATCAACATTTTAATTAAGAAAGCAAAAATAATTAAAACGACTCCATAATTAGGTATGAGAGAATGCGTTTTTTTGAGACTCCAAAGAACCGCCTTTGCTATATATCTAAAAATCCAAACACCAAAGTTCATTGTTTTTTCAAGACCAACTCCAAGGTTTTCTATAAGGTCTTTTTGCAGTGGACCAAGATAGAGCTTAAAAGAGGTGTTGAGGCTTGCATTGTTAATTAAAGAAATGGAATAAAGAGGGTGGTCTTCTTCAATCGTTCCTTTTACTATTGCGCCAATCGAAGGTTGGTTGGGAATAATTGAAGATGTGAAATATTTTGATCTAATGGAGACCCAGCGCGTTGTGCCCCGTAATTTGTCTTCAGTTAGTTTGTTAGCCGACAACTTAGTTGAATGAACGTCGGTACCCAAAAGAGCGTTTCCCTCGAAATATGAGCGATCGTCTTTTTGGTTTTTCTCAGTAGTTGGAAGACCCCCATCCCAAGATAGGCCATACTCACCCTGAGACAACAACTCAGTTGCCCGGGCAAATGAAATATCGATATTGATTATATAACTTTCGGGATTAAAAGTAAGGGTTTTTGTAATAGTTTTGTTTTCAACAGAAGTCACAAACTGTAAGGCCCCACTTCTGGATAAAAGGTCCATTTGGCCGTTGCTCGAAACCCCGCTCCAATTATTATCTAACGAAACCGCGTCTCCGTCAATTGTTCGAAAATTAATTAAGAGATTGTCTTTGTTAAATTGGGTTATAAGGTTGACAAAAAGGCTGTCTTGAAATTTATAGTTACGCAGTCGAAAAGATTGGATTGAACCACCGTTTTTTGAGCTTATTTCTGCGGTATATAACGGTGTTGTAACGGAGAAAGACTCAACGCCGGTATTTTGAATTGGCGTTCTATAATCATCTAGGTTTTCTTCTATTTCTTTGACGACCTTCTCTGGCTGGCTTATTGACTCCACACCCTCAGCGTCAATGCGATTTTCAACCGGATCTAACCAATTAAAATAATATGGTGTTAGGATGAAAACGACCGCGATCAACACGACCGCCAATAATGTATTTCTTTCCATTGATTAGGGGACGGGGTCGTAACCGCCACTATGAAAAGGGTGACAGCGAGCTATTCGTTGTAATATCAAAAAAGAAGCGGTGGGCAGGGGCTTTGTTTTTAATGCTGTAAGCGCGAAATCGGAACACGAGGGCGCAAAACGGCAATGGCTACCAAGAAGAGGAGAGAGCCCCTTCTTATATCCAAGAATTAATACTCCTAACAAATATGCTATTCCTCCCAAGAGGAAGCCCTGAACGTTTGATGATTGAATTGGTTTCAAGCGCTCAGCTTCTTCCGTCCCTTTTTTCTTCTCTTGGCGATAACCGCTCTGCCGCCAACAGTAGACATTCGTTCTCGAAAGCCGTGTTTGTTTTTTCTCTTACGCTTACTAGGCTGATAAGGTCTTTTCATTGTTTCTCCAAAAAATTGAACGGGAAAATAAATATCATGTTGGTTAAGACCAATAGAAATGGGAATTATTAAAAATTAAAAATAAATCTTTAAAAACTACTTATTAAGATTGATACCATAAGAAAAAGGTTCTTAAATTAGGAAAACGAGGAGTGTGGAAAAGCTGTGGAAAACCTATTAAACGATCCGGCAGAAGTTTGGGCCGGAACCAAAAATGATCTTCGAAAAGATATAACCAATCATGCATATAATACGTGGTTAGACCCGATTAGCGTAATCGGGATAAACTCTAACCAACTTATTTTGGAAGTACCCAACCAATTCTTTTTTGAATGGATAGAATCTCACTATGGGAAAAGGATTGAGAATGTTTTAAAAAAGAAAACAGGAGGGACTCTTATTCCAAAATATACCGTTTCTACCACCAGCGAACAGCCTGCGGCACACTCCCCGCAAGAAGAGTTTCAACACGAAAACAAACGACAAGGCCGGTCGTCAACAAAATTAAACACCAGATATACTTTTAATTCTTACATCGAAGGTCCAAACAATCAATTTGCCAGAGCGGCAGCAAAAAGCGTTTCTGAGGAACCCGGCGACCAAAGATTTAATCCGCTGGTGATATATGGAGGGGTAGGCCTAGGAAAAACCCACCTTCTTCATGCGATTGGAAACCACATCCTAGATGAAAGAAACGACTTAAAAGTTGTGTGCGCATCAAGCGAAAAGTTTACTCTTGATTTTATTTCGTCCATTCAAAAAAACAAAACGGTAGAATTTTCTAAATCATACAGAAGCGCCGATGTATTGCTTATTGATGATATCCAATTTTTTCAAGGAAAGGAGCAAACCCAAGAGCAGTTTTTTCATACTTTTAATGAATTGTTTCAATCTGGGAAACAAATTGTATTAACAGCGGATCGCTACCCGGGAGATATGAAAGGATTAACAGACAGACTTTTATCGCGATTTAAATCTGGCCTATCTGTTGATGTACAGCAGCCCAACTATGAAACACGCGTGGCGATTTTAATGGACAAAGCTGAACAAAATGGTGTTGAAATTCCTTTTGATGCAATTGAATTTATGGCCAGACATTTAAAGAATAATATACGCGAACTTGAAAGTACAATTATACGATTGCTTGCACACGCATCTCTCACCAATCAAGAAATTGACTTTGGGTTAATTAAAAAAGTCGTGAAAGAGAGGCTGGGAAACAAACCTCTTAATGAAATAACCGTAGAAGATATTACAAACAGGGTTGCAGATATTACGAAACTCTCAACCTCTGAATTGGTTGGCCCGAGCCGCCGGAAACCGATCGCAGAAGCGAGGCAGGTTGCCATTTATTTATGCCGAGAAATTTTAAACACATCTCTCGTTTCTATTGGTCTTCACTTTGGAGGGAGAGATCATTCAACCGTAATTCACGCATGTAATAAGGTAGAAAAAATGGTATCTGAAGAAGACAGAATGAGGTCTTTGGTAGGGGAACTAAAAAAAGAATTTAGCTTCGGTGTAAATTGATTATTTGTGCCGATCTAGTATAGAATTAGAATATTCGCGTAAAGCAAGCAACCCAATAATAATAAATATCGCTTTATAAAATTTTTCGTGAACAATGGTAAGCGTTGCCAGTACATACGATCCCTTAAAAATTAATACGCCTACAATTGGAAACAGAATCAACAAGATCCCGTGATAAACGCACATCGTCAAAATGAATTGGTGTTTACGGCTAATGATAAACAAGGTAAGCGGAAGAAGAAAAAACCCTCCAAATGGAAGGTCAAAACGAATCTTCGGAAAATCCAACGGCACCAGGAAAAGCTCATCTTGGGCAACACTAACGTTTATATTGTTATATTTAAGGGAATATTTTACAACCGCGGGGGCGAGGACATTTTGAACTAAATCAACCTGTGTAGGACGAATTACGCCCATATATAAAATTGAAAATAGGCTCAGACCGAGGATGGTCCGACGCCAGAAAGCAAACTGGGCTGTTCGCTGACGATTGTCCATAAATACCATAAGGGTAAAACTACGGGATAGAAAACAACATAAGAACTGTAAATATGGGCGACTTCCCATGTATTTGGCAAGTAATAAGACCAAAGAGCAAATCCGGCGATACGAAGAACATTTGCAATAAATAACAGACCTATTCCACCGCAAACAAACATTAACATTTTTTGCTTAGGTCCGGGGTAGGCGATAATAAAACCACAGTACAGCCCAATTAATTCTAATCCATTGCAACCGTTTTGAATTTCAACACCACTAGATCCCGGTAGTCCAACAAACCGCCCCATTGATTCTACCGCCCACCCTAAAACCGATAAAAGACCCGCAGCCAAAGAAACGCCGGAATAGCTTAAAAATGTGTCCAATCGTCCATCGGGAAGAAGAACAAATGTATATAATAACTGCCAACCGGCATACACGCCACCCGCCTTAAGCAAGAATCGAGTTAGCGGGGAAAGGTTGAAAAAATTACTTTTTATGTTTATCACGCAACTTCTTCACCGCCCACGCACCTCCAGCAGCCGCCAAAAACCCAAGCCCGCCAATGGGCGCTTGATTCGGATCAGACGGAAAACTCGGTTGAGCAGTGATAAGACTAATGAGTGGTAATACAACTGCTATGATTTTTGTAATCTGTGTCTGCATGGTTTTTTCCTTATTTACTATTGGAATAATTAAGCTTTGCGGAAGTTTTTTTATCTTCCGCGAAGTTGCTTTTAGGAAACGGATAAATGGATGCTTGAAACATACAATAATCTTTGCGGAAGTTTTTAACTTTCGCAAAGAAGTAAGCATCAGCAATCCAATACTCCATCATTTGATAAATGTTATTTTTTGATTAAATGTTTTTTCTCCTGCTTTCATTTGAACCATGTAAATCCCGGAAGATATGTTTACTGGATTCCATTTTATTTTATGTGTCCCCGGTTGCATCTGTTCGTTGATAAGCGTTTCCACCAATTGACCATTGATGTTGAAAACCCGCATTTGTAGGGAATGCATTATTGCATCCTCTACTGCGGGAACATCAAATCGTATGGCGGCGCTCGGATTAAATGGATTCGGATAAACCGGGTGAAGTTCAAACGCTGTTGGAACCACGCCTGTATCCACACTCTGGGTTAAGGTGTTTATAGAAAGAGACAAAACCGGGGACCCAACCATGGGATAGCTATTGACGCCGGAAGATCCGTAAACAACAGAACCTTTTTCTTGGGTAAGAAAACTATATTCATCACTATCTGCCAAATGAACCGTCTCTTGGGTTTCTGTGTTGGTTACGGTAAAACTGAGACCGGTTGGAACATTGCTTAAATCCCACGTTAGGGTTACTTCTTCTACTTCTGTCTCAAATATGTCGCCCAATACATTAAGCGACAGTATATCCATATCAATTACTGTTGTACCCGTTAGATCTAGTGGAAGGTTGTTAACGGCAAGCGCACTGCCATCGTCGGCAAAGGTCGTTCCCACCAATCTTGGGGTCATATCTAAAGGCATGAGTTTATGGGCATCATAGTTATCCATTCCTACATCGCCCCCCTCATTGAAAGAAAGATAAAACGTTTGAGTTTTTGTCGCTGATGTTGCCGTGAAAGTTGCGCTGTAGGTTTGAGCGGTTCTATAAAAAGAGCCTGAAGAATTAGATTTGTCCGCCGTGGCAATCGTTAAAGACCCCGAACCGCCCGAGCCTTTTACCCAAAATCCTTGATAGGGCGCAATTAGTCCGTCTGTTAAGGAACCCGCCGAACCGTTCCAGGTTATATAGGCAGAGGTTGCATCGTCCCACACATAGCACGATGTTGTAACGGCAGCTTGGGTTACATCATCCCAATCAATAGTCTGTGCATAGGGATTTCCCGCAAGTTCCCACGCAGCATCAGCGATGGAACCGGAACTTGGCACGGTGGCACTACTGCTGTTCTCTGTTCCACTGACACTTAAAGTTGCGGGTAAATCATCTGTACCATCATTGTCTGTATCAGCAAACACATACACCAAAAATCCTTGTCCCGCTGTAAGGCTGGATCCACCACCAGACCCTGTTATATCGCTCAAGGCAGACCAGCTCGACCCATCGTAAGTCCACACATTGGCATCTCCGCTGGTGACGTCTGCGCTTGTCATCCCTTGGGTCCAAAGTTCAGAAAGCAAATCGCTGTAAATTTGGCCGGCCACTGGGCTGCTCATCATGCGGAAACCGGAATTGCCGGAAATGGTAACACTTCGATACCCATCCCACGAGCCAGGGTCAAAACCGTTATCTGTAAATGCAGTAGTAGTGGCAACAAGGGAATTACCAGCATTTTGATCAACCCCAGCAAGCCAGGTTTCGCTATCGCTGAAACAGTTCCAGTCGGAAGAGCTAGCAGTTGCGCCACTAGCCGATGTTGCCGTCGACACCCGCTCTGCGCGACCATCTTCAAATTCGTGCCATTTTCCACTTCCATCTTCTCCAACAACACCAAACATATCAACAATGTCATAGGTGTTTGCATCGGTGTGAGAAAATGTTTGTCCCGCCGCCTCTGTGACTATGGCATGATTATCATCTCCATTTGAATCGGCGGGTCCGCCGGCTGAAACATCTACAACGGTCGTCGCCCCAGCGCTAAAGGTTGAATTAAGCGTTGTATTATTTACAGCAAAAATTAGAAATTCTCCCGCCGCCAGCGAATAACTACTTAAGTTAATATTTGCTGTAGCTCCAGCGTTTGTGTTTGTCCATCTTATGATATAATAATTTGTAAGCGTAACTGATGAGGCCCCCGAATTATGAATTTCAATATATCTAGCAGACGAATTATCGTTTGGGTCTGCAATTTCAGTAATAATTATATCGCCCCACCCAAAGCTTAAAATTCCCAATATACCTAAATAACGAATTGATTTAACTAAATTATTTGCTTTGAGCCTTATCATAATACTATGGCAACCAATATACGCCTTAAAATCTTTTTTAGTCAAGAAAAGTCTTCGCGCATCGGTTTAAACCGGGCTGAATTCTGCAGAAAAATGTCTGAGGAAATCAGGCTGTTTGGTTATTGTATATCCACCCAAAGCCCCTTTTTCTTTGAAAACGGCATCCATGATTTCAATCACATAATCTATATGGCTTTGGGTGTGGGTTCTGCGTGGCAACGCCAAGCGGACCAACTCCATATCGGCCGGTGTTTCTTCTCCGGTTTCTGGGTTTATTTTTCCAAACATGACCGATCCAATCTCCACCGTTCGAATTCCTCCGGCGCGATACAATTCCACAGATAAAGACTGTCCCGGATATTGCAGCGGTTTAATGTGTGGCAAAAGCGCCTTTGCGTCTATATATATTGCGTGTCCACCGGGCGGTTGGATAATTGGAAATCCAATTTCTGTAAGATGCTCGCCTAAATAGCGCGTTTCAGAAATCCGATAGGTGAGATAATTTTCATCCAATACTTCGTGCAATCCAACAGCAATCGCGTCCAAATCTCGTCCCGCCAGTCCGCCGTACGTTGGGAACCCTTCTGACAAAATGAGCAAATCTTTTTCTTGTTGAGCAAGGATGTCATCATTGGTGCATAAGAATCCGCCGATATTTGCCAATCCATCTTTTTTTGCGCTCATGGTGCACCCATCGCCGTACCCCATCATTTCTTGCACGATTTCTTTAATGGATTTATCTTGAAAACCATCTTCCCGCTCTTTGACGAAATAGGCATTTTCGGCGAATCGAGCTGCATCGAAATACAGCGGAATATTATACGGATCGAGAACTTTTTTTACACTCCGCACATTTTCCATAGATACAGGCTGACCGCCTCCGGAATTGTTGGTAATAGTTAACATGCAAAGCGGAATATTTTTTGCCCCATATGTTTGGATCGCCGATTTTAATTTTTCAACATCCATGTTTCCCTTAAATGGAAATAAACTTTGCGGATCCAAGCCCTCATCAATGACTATATCTATTGCCTTTGCTCCGAGATATTCTACATTGGCCCTGGTGGTGTCAAAATGTGTATTATTGGGGACAACAGATTTTTTATTACACATGACCGAAAAAAGTATTTTCTCTGCGGCGCGTCCTTGGTGAGTTGGGATGACATGTTTGTATCCAAAAATATCTTTAACAGAAGATTCAAATCTTTGGAAACTTTGACTTCCGGCATAGGATTCGTCGCCTCGCATAATTGCTGCCCATTGTTCCGAACTCATGGCGCCGGTACCGCTATCGGTTAATAAATCAATGAGAACATCCTGCGACTGTATTTTAAAAAGATTATAATGTGCTTTTTTTAAGATTGCATCGCGCTCTTCTCTTGTGGTCATTTTAATAGGCTCAACCGACTTAATGATAAACGGTTCTATTATGGTTCTAACGGTGGGGGTTTTTTGCATTTTCTTCTACGGTTTTTTGTGGTTTGGGCTTTGTTTTGCGAAATTAATATAAAGACGTTTCACCTTTAATCGTGCGCAAAATGTTTCAATCACCATCCACCCTCCCAGTCATTCCGAGCGAGTCCCATCGGGATGACGAGGAATCTAAATTCGAAGAGCAAGGTCATCTGATGAAGATTCCTCACACTTCGGTTCGGAATGACAGACATTTTTTTCACAAACCCTAGCTTTGCGAAAGTTTAGAATCTTCCGCAAAGGTTTTTATGTACCACTA
>JABIDL010000002.1 GCA_018651745.1 Candidatus Neomarinimicrobiota bacterium
AAACGCCTCAAGTGGTAATCGCGAAACAACCGATTTGATTTAACCCCAGAAAACAGAGGAGCGTAATCAAGGGGCAGTTATGCCCACATGATTGCTATTGTTTCCTGGGTGCTCGGTTTTTAGACCGGAATCAAAATCATATCAAAAATCAGTTGTTTCGCTCAATAATTTTACGGTAAATGATTCTAGAATTCAAGCACTTCCTCGGCGGACTCCTCAATACCACTTAAATATCCCAAATAAAATATTTCACAAGAGTATTTTTTATAGGGCAAAAACATTGATATATTTAAGATTACTTTAAACCCAATTTACATAATCATAGCTCGTAAGTGAGTCGTGCTCATTTGATAAAATCTTAAATAAAGAGAGAAAATTATGACCCAATCAAAAAAAATCGTTCTGGCTGTTACCGGAATTGTTTTAGTATCATTATTTTGGATTTACCGTGCATCAACGGCATCAGATCCTCAGGAATCCCTAATGATTGAATTTCTTTCATTAGAAGATATTGAAGATGCCGGATTAAACCGAGTTCGGTTAGGTGGAATCGTGGAGCCCGGTTCAATTCAAATCGGAAAAAAGAATCTACTAGACTGTCGTTTTACTTTGGCACAGGGTGAAGATATTGTTCGTGTCCACTATACTCAAACTCGTCCGGACCTTTTTGATGATGGTGCGGAGGTTATAGTTACCGGTGTGCTTGATGGTGATATTTTTGAAGCAGATGATCTTCAGACAAAGTGTGCTTCACGCTATGAAGGTGATCTGCGAGATGAATCTAGTTACCAGCTAGACGAACTAGACATATGACAGCGGTCGTAGGTGGATTTTCTCTAAACCTCGCTTTGGGGTTTGCTTGCCTTTCGTGCATCGCAATTCTTTTTTACGAAAAAACGAAAGATTACCGTCTTTTCCTGACGGCGCAGAGGCTAGCGTTAGGGACATGCCTTTTTGTAGTATTTTCTACCGTTGCTCTTTCAGTCCTGTTATTAAACAGCGATTTTGATGTCAACTATGTGGCACATTATACAAGTTTAGAGACTCCAAACATTTATAAAATATCAGCGCTTTGGGCCGGACAGGAAGGTTCACTACTTTTTTGGTTGTTTATCTTATCGTTGTATACCGGAGTTGTCATTATCCAAAATCGGTACCGCCACCAAACCATGATGCCATGGGTTATTCTGGTTCTTAGTATTGTCCAAGGATTTTTTCTAATTCTCACAAATTTTGTATCTAATCCATTTGCACCGACCGAAGCAAATTTTATTATAGCAAATGGGAACGGGCTGAATCCATTATTGCAAAATATCACAATGGCTATTCATCCACCCACGCTGTATTTGGGATATATCGGATTTACGATTCCTTTCGCATTTGCGATTGCTGCCATGGCAACCGGAGAAACAGGTTCAGTTTGGATTAGAGCTTCCAGAAGGTGGGCATTGGTTACATGGATGTTTTTGGGAATCGGAATTATTTTAGGTGGCTGGTGGGCATATCAAGAACTTGGCTGGGGTGGATACTGGGCGTGGGATCCTGTAGAGAATGCATCTTTTATGCCATGGCTTACCGGGACCGCTTTTATTCATTCCATTTTGATCCAGGAAAAAAGAGATATGCTCAAAGCATGGAATATGGTTCTGATTATTATCACGTTTGCTCTAGTCATTTTTGGAACATTTTTAACACGAAGTGGAGTTATGTCATCTGTGCATTCTTTTGCGCAATCTTCTTTGGGACCACTATTTTTAGGATTCGTATTTTTTATTTTAATTGCCTCTTTTCTCTTATTTGCTAAACGCTTTTCTCTTTTGAAATCTGATCGGAAAATTGGTTCAATTACTTCCAGGGAAAGTGGGTTTGTATTCAACAATGTCATATTCGTTATTTTATGCTTCGCAGTATTTTGGGGAACCATGTTTCCTGTACTTACCGAAGCCGTAAAAGGAACCAAAATAACGGTTGGGCCACCTTTCTTTATTCAAATTACCACTCCAATCGGGCTCGCACTTTTGTTACTTACAGGCATTGGTCCACTCCTTGCGTGGCGGCGCACTTCGAAACAAAGTTTTATTCGCAATTTTACAATTCCGGTTTTATCAGCTCTTATATTTGGCATAATTTTAATTGGTTTAGGATTATCCGGTACAAACGTAATGACAGGATCTTTGTCCTTGTTTGTTTCGGTTGCAATACTACTTGAATTTTGGCGGGCAATTTCCATCCGCCGAGCAAAACTCAGGGAATCCATTTTTTCTGCGTTATCGAAGATTATTATCCGAAACAGAAGTCGATACGGTGGCTACATTGCCCATCTTGGCATTGTGGTTATGTTTATCGGTTTTGCGGGGAAGACTTTTGATCAGGAAAGCGAATGGAGTATGAATGCCGGAGATGAAAAACATCTTGCGGGATTTCATTTTCGAATGAATAAAATTACTGAAGCTGAAAGACCAAACCATTATGCATGGATAGCGGATTTAACGGTAAAGGATGAAGCAGGTAAAACGATTACGCGCCTTAAACCAGAAAAGCGAATATATTTTCACAACAATCCAAATCCTGACCGCCGTCAGCCTCATAGTGAGCTTGATATTTATTCAACGATTAAGCAGGATATTTATTCGGTGTTTTCTGCAGTTGATCCAGATACGGAAACTGCATTCCTTAAAATTATGATCAACCCACTTGTCCGGCTGGTTTGGATTGGCGGATTCATTCTTGTGTTCGGAACATTAATTTCGTTATGGCCGGGGAAACAATTATTATGACCATACTTAGTTTAATTGTACTTGTCATAATTTTTGGGATTCCTGTGGGTTTTGCCCTTCAGCCACTTTTTGCTCCAAAGCTAGATATGATTTCGGAAGATCAAAATACCTTTGAAGCCAATGAGAGAAAAAAACAGGTTTTGTATCAGCAAATTAAAGAGCTGGAATTAGAATATGGTCTTGGATTGATTCCGGAAGATGAATATTCTGCAATGCGCCAAGAATTAAAACAGCATGTTGCAAATATTATGACGGAATTGAATCCTAAAAAATAACGATGCTTGAAGTTAGGAATCTTAAAAAATCATTTTTTCACAAACCAATTTTAGATGAAATTTCATTTACAATTCAAAAAGGGGAATCGGTTGCATTGGCTGGACCAAATGGCGCCGGTAAAACGACCTTACTCAGAATTATTGCCGGGATTGCTTCCTCGGATGCCGGGGATATAAACTGTTCTTTTAAACCTTTATTGTATATGGGACATGCGCCCGGCTTATATGCCGGTTTGTCCCTCCGAGAAAATGTGAAACTTTTTGCGGGTCTTCATCAACAACCTTTGGATCCAAACATCATGGAAAAAACATTTTCAAATTTTGGATTGGGAAATCATAGCCATAAACCAACACGGGTATTATCGCAAGGAATGCTGCAGCGCCTAAAACTTGTCATCGGTTCCCTTTTACATTGGGATTTTCTTTTGTTTGATGAACCATTCAATGCCCTTGATGAGGACGGACAATCCTTAGCAAAAACATTAATCAAAGAATGGGTTGCAAAACGGAAAACTATTTTATTTGTTGATCATAACAAAGCACGATCACATGAATTATCTTCGCGGCAGATCATTTTAAGCGGAGGACATATTCAGAAGGAAAATCAAGCCTAATGTTGGCATTCCTAGTTAAAAAAGAATTGCTGATGGAATTCCGTGCAAAAGAGTCCTTTTTAACAATGGCTGCGTTTAGTATGGTTGTGATTGTCAGTTTCTCTTTTTCATTTAATGTAAGTAGTGGACGGTTTGTTGAAATGACTCCAGGACTTTTTTGGGTTATGGTTTTATTTACGTCCGTACTTGGCCTTCAAAGATCTTTTGCATATGAGAGCGAATTTGATGCTTTTTCGATGCTTTTGTCGGCACCTGTTGACCGAGGATTAATTTTCCTTGCAAAATGGATCAGCGGGTGGATTGTATTGACCTTAATTGTACTGATTGCATTAATTCCATTTACTCTTTTTTTACGATTCACAATTCCTACAAATCCTCTAGTTGGCATCGGAATTATTTTATTGGGGAATGCGTCCATCATGTGTTTAGGAAGTTTTGTTTCAGGATTGGCAATGAGATCTCGACTGAGTAATGTGCTCGTACCCATTTTACTTTTCCCTCTTTTATCACCGGTTGTGATTGCATCGGTAAAATCTACAAGCGGTTGGATGAGAGGGCTTTCTTTCTCCACATGGGAAACATGGATCTTTGTCTTATCCTCATTTATTATCATATTCGGCTTGCTAGGTTACACTTTATTTAATCACATAACTGAAGAATAATGAATTTTTTCTTTTCAAACCGATCGAACCAACTATGGACTGGATCAGTTTTTTTGCTAATGGTTGTCAATTTTTATTCAATCATTTGGGGAACTCCAATGGTCCCGGATCAGGAATGGGCTCAGAAGATATTTTATCTTCATGTACCATCCGCTTGGGTTGGATTCTTTTCTTATTTTATTGTCATGATTGCCGGTATTTTATTCTTATCCAAGAAAGATCATAAATGGGACAGAGTGGGGCTCGCTGCAGCAGAAATTGGAACTTTGTTTTTAATCCTTGTATTAATTACCGGTCCTATTTGGGCCAAACCGATTTGGGGACGTGCCTGGATTTGGGAACCTCGATTAACCACTACGCTGGTCTTATTTCTTATATATATGGGATATTTTATGATCCGATCATTTGGAGATTATCCCGAGCGATCCGCTCGAACGGGGGCAGTCCTAGGAATCATTGCATTTGTTGATGTCCCTATTATTTTTCTTTCTGTAAAATTTTGGATTCCAGACATTCAATCCCATCCTCAGGTAGAAATGTCTAGCCAACCTTCCGGCATTTTACTTCCGTTTTTATTTTCAATGTTTTGTTTCACTGCAATGTATTTCCTTATGTTGCGGTATAGAATTCATATTTTATCACTGAAAAGTATTCGAGAGAAAAATGATCTATAAATTCCTACCATATTTTAGTAGTGTTTTAGTCATTGTGATTGGAACAATTTTAGGTTGGTTCATATTCCAATTGATCAAAGAGAAAAATATAATAAACAATAAATCGGAGTAGCATTAATGGGTAAAAAAATTGTACATGTTGTTGGAACAGGAACCATTGGCGAACCGCTAACCGGTCTTTTAACCGATTATCGGGAAGGTCTTGGAATTGATGAAGTGACCTTTCAAAAATACACACCCCTTCGTGAGGATAGATCTAAGGTGAATGACCTCGTTAGTCGGGGTGCAAAGCTGGCTGTTTTGGATGATCGAAAAGACAGGTTTACAGAATTAGGAATGCATCCTGAACTTGAGACAGAAGAAGCCATTCAGCGTGCTTCCGTTGTAATCGATTGCACCCCTGGCGGATTTGGTCATAAAAATAAGGCCAAATATTATGAAAAGTTTAAGGATGGTAAAGGGTTTATCGCTCAAGGAAGCGAAGATGGGTTTGGCAAGAAATATGCACGGGGAATCAATGATTCATCTTTGGTAAAGGGAGAAGATCAGTTTATTCAAATTGTATCTTGTAACACGCATAATGTATCCTGTATCACGAACACTTTAGTGTTAAATGGACAAGACCCAGGTAATTTAATTGAAGGGCGTTATGTATGTATCCGGCGAGCAACAGATATTAGCCAAAAAACTTCCATTGCATCACCGCAGGTAAATGAACATAATGATGAAGTGTATGGTTCTCACCATGCCAAGGATGCAGCGGCTCTTTTTCGGACATTGGATTTGGATTTAAACTTATTCTCATCTGCGATGAAAATTCCCAGTCAGTATATGCATATTTTATGGTTCAATTTAAAAGTTAAAGAGGCAACTACTTTAAATGAAATCATGGATAAACTGGAAGCAAATCCATTGGTTGCGCTTACGTCGAAAGATATGACTGGTACTGTTTTTTCTTTTGGACGAGACCATGGACATTTTGGAAGGATATTGAATGAAACTGTTGTTGTGGAACAAACTATGAATGTAAAAAATAATCACGAAATTACAGGTTTTTGCTTTACTCCTCAGGATGGAAATTCTCTTTTAAGCTCTATTTCTGCTACGGAATGGTTTCTTTATCCGGATGAGTACGAAGATAAAATCCAGTGCCTTTCTCATCTCATTTATCAGAATATTTGAGTTTAATTATTCAACCCGTTACAACGGGACCTTTTCAGGAAAATTCGTATTTAGTTGGCTTGGAACAGTCAAATGAATGTATCATTATTGATCCGGGCGACGAGCCGAATATCCTTCAAAAAGAAATCGATTCCTTTGGAAAACTGCTTGCTATTGTGTGCACCCATGCTCATTTAGATCATATCGGCGCAGTGTATGATCTTAAAAAAATCTATGATTGCCCGGTATACCTCCATGAGAACGATAAGTCGGTTTTAGACTCATATGAAGAATCCTGTTCTTTTTTTGGTTTGAACCCAAAACCTAAGCCGGATATCGATGAGTGGATTACTTCCGACAATGATCTCATCTTTAATGATCTTCCTCTGAAAGTTCTACATTCACCTGGGCATACGCCAGGAAGTACCTGCTTTGAAATAATGGGACACTTATTTTCAGGCGATACACTTTTTGCGGGATCTGTAGGAAGAACGGATTTGCCGGGTGGTGATTGGGATGAATTAAATATGTCTTTAATAAAAATAATGAAAACTTTTTCACAAGAAACGGTTGTGCATTCGGGGCATGGTCCGGAGACAACTATAAAATTAGAAATGCAACAAAACCCCTTTTTAATTCCTATCCTAAGCCATGTAGATTCCTGATTATGAAGGTGACCAAATATTTAAAGGATGCGAATAATACTTTGTTCAGTTTTGAAATCATGCCGCCCATGCGAGGTGGAAGTGCAGAAAAGATATTTTCGCTTGTTGATCAGCTTATGCCTTACAATCCACCATTTATTGATTTGACAAGCCGGTCGGCGGAAGTGTATTACGAAAATCGATCGAATAGTAATCCAATAAAACATGTTAAACGGAAGCGCCCAGGCACTATCGGATTAAGCGCTGCTATTAAAAATAGATATAATGTAGAAGCAGTTCCGCACATTCTTTGCAATGGATTTACGAAAGAAGAAACTGAAGATGCACTCATTGAATTAAATTATTTAGGCATTGACAATGTACTTGCAGTCCGTGGAGATGATCTTCGGAAAGTTCCGAAAAAATCAGACAAAAGAAGTAGAAATAAATATGCCTCAGATTTGGTAGAACAAATTGTAAAATTGAATCAAGGAAAATACCTTGAAGATTTGGATGATTCGAGTCCTACAAATTTTTGTATTGGTATTAGCGGATATCCGGAATGCCATTTTGATTCTCCTGATCCCGAATCGGATTTAAGGTACACTAAACTCAAAGTGGATCAGGGTGCCGACTATATTGTGACACAAATGTTTTATGATAATCAAGTTTATTTTGATTTTGTAGATCGTGCTCGTAGTGCGGGAATAAATGTTCCCATCATTCCGGGAATAAAAATTATTACCCTGGAAAACCATCTTGAAATTATTCCGGACATTTTTCATATTGATATTCCGGAAGTATTGCAGTCGAAGATTCGAGGTAAATCAAAAAATGAAATTGCCTCTGCCGGCATTGACTGGGCTATGCAACAAGTGCAAGAACTCGTTGATGCAAACGTACCTTGCGTTCATTTTTATATCATGTCATCTGCAAAAGCAGTGACAGAGATTGTATCCCAATTCTAAGAAAATTTGTATGGATTTGAATCATTCGTTTTTTAAACATCTTCAAGAATCAAACTTGATTCGAACAGGGTCCACGATCCTTGTCGCTGTTTCCGGTGGGCGCGATTCTATGGCATTATTGTATTTACTTAATTTAGTACAAGAACAGTTTCATTTTTCCCTACACGTCGGACATGTAAACCATGGTTTACGAGGTTTATCCGATGCTGATGCAAAATTTGTCGAAAGTCAATGTGTACAATGGGGAATTCCTTTTCATGGAATGAAACTTGATCCCTCTACCAAAGTTAGAAAAAAAAGTCCAGAAGCATGGGCTAGAGAAGAGCGATATAAAGTATTGAGAGATTTACTCAAGACTGTGAATGGAGATTGCATCGTTACAGCGCATCATGCGAACGATCAAGCTGAAACTATTTTGTTCAGACTTCAGCAAAAATCTGGATTAGATGGTTTAAGAGGCATTCATGAGAAGCAGGGGGAAATTATTCGACCGTTGCTTCGGTTTAATAGGAACGAAATTGATTCTTATATTCGTGAAAATTCTATTCCATATGTAGAAGATGAAACAAACGTTGACACATCTTTCCCACGCAACTTTATCCGCCACCAAATCCTAAAACCGTGGGACGAAAAAGATCCCTATTTCATTGACTCTTTAGTAACAATCAGCCAAGAATCAGATCAATTGGTTCGTTTTATGAACCAGATTACATCGGAGTTTATTAGCTCAAATGTTCGTTGCCAAAATGCTGGCAATTATGTTATTCAGTGCAACTCCCTTTCGTCGTTGCCGGATCTGATTCAATCAAGAGTCATCAAAACTCTAGCAGGATATTCGGTTACTCCTTGGCGAAAGTACCAATGGAAAGACCTCTCAAGATTTTTAATTTCCGCTGGCACTGGAGATATACTTACATTGCAGTCCGGATTCAGACTTCTTAGAGATAGAGACAATTGGATTTTATCAAACCAAAAATTTTCTTTCGGAAAAACTCTGATGAATCCGGGAGAATCTATTCAGGTAAATGATGTTTGTTTTGAATGGGACTGGACGTCTGCTAAAAGGGAATTTTCAAAAAATCCGATGACTGAGATTATTGATGGAAGCCTGCTCAAAGATAATGCTGCCATTTTAAGACATTGGAGATCGGGCGACCGATTTCAGCCATACGGAATGAAGCATTCTAAAAAATTAAGTGATTTTTTGACGGATGAAAAAATAAACCGATTTGATAAAGAAAACCAGCTTGTCCTTGAAGTGGGGAATGACATTATTTGGGTTTGTGGATTGAGAATTAGCAATCAGGTGAAGGTAACACGTCAGTCACAAGCATTTGTATCACTAACAATGGGATTTTCAGAAGTGTGAGAGAGATGAAATGGATCAATTTGAACTACTAATTTCTTCGGATAAAATTGCTGAAAAGGTGCAGGAAATTGCCACCGAATTGGATGAAAAATTCAAGGATGAAACGCCTATTTTTATAGGAGTTTTGAATGGAAGTTTCATGTTTATGGCTGATTTAATTCGTCAGATTTCTATTGATTGTGAATTGGATTTTATCAAATTATCTAGCTATCATGGTTCGAAATCCAGTGGTACAGTGAGATTGTTAAAAGATATTTCAGCTGACATTACCGGGAAACATGTTGTTATTGTTGAGGATATTGTGGATTCGGGCTTGACGATAGGATTTATAAAAGAAAGGATGTCTAAGGCAGACCCTGCTTCTCTTACACTAGTTACATTTTTACTCAAGCCGGACCTTGCAAAACTCGATTTCCCTATAGATATAGTCGGGTTTGAAATATCTCCTGAATTTGTTGTAGGTTACGGGTTGGATTATGAACAGAAATATAGGAACTTCGATGGAATATATCGTTTGAAGGAAGGGTTAGAAGATATTTAGGGACAAGCAATAATGGACAATAAACAAAAGAAAAACAATTCCAATCCTAACGGGTCAATGAAGCCCGGGAAGGATCACAATAAAAATTCAAAAAACGAGTTTCAATGGAAAAGAGCAGCTCGGACATCTTTGATTTGGGTTTTTATATTCAGCGCTGCATTATTTATGTCCAATCTTTTTACCAATGAAGGACAAAATAAATCTGCAATTACCTACAAGCAGTACCGCGAATTTCTTGAAGATAGGAAAATTGTAAATGTTGCTGTAGTGGATAAGATCATTACCGGAGAGTTGGCACCTCCTCAATCAATTACGACTGAAAGTGGAATATCAAAAGAAATTTCACAATTTGAAGTCATTCTTCCCTTTGTAGATAAAGAGGTAATGGCAGAATGGGAAGGGTATGGTGTAGAGTACACTTTTAAGGAACAAAGCCTTGACTGGACAGGCTATTTTTTAAATATCCTACCATGGCTACTTATAATAGGATTTTGGATTTTCCTCATGAGACGGATGCAAGGTGGCGGCGGCGGAATGAAAAGTATCTTTAATTTTGGCAAAAGTAGAGCCAAGATTTGGACGTCTGATAAACCAAAAGTCACTTTTGACGATGTTGCCGGATGTGTGGAAGCCAAAGAAGAATTGAATGAAGTTATAGATTTTTTGAAGAAACCAAACCGTTTTCAGAAATTGGGGGCTACTATTCCTAAAGGTGTTCTTTTAGTCGGCCGCCCGGGGACAGGAAAGACATTGCTTGCCCGCGCTGTTGCCGGAGAAGCAGGTGTTCCGTTTTACAGTTTAAGTGGCGCAGATTTTGTGGAGATGTTTGTTGGTGTTGGTGCGTCTCGTGTTCGGGATCTTTTTGAAGAAGGCAAAAAAACTGCTCCTTGTATTATTTTTATTGATGAACTAGACGCTGTTGGCCGTCAACGAGGTGCTGGTCTCGGTGGAGGACATGATGAACGGGAGCAAACATTAAATCAATTGCTGGTTGAAATGGATGGATTTGAACCCCATCAAAATATCATAATAATGGCTGCGACCAACCGTCCTGATGTATTAGACCACGCATTACTGCGGCCGGGTAGATTTGACAGGCAAGTTGTTGTTGATGTTCCGGATGCGCAGGGTCGATTGGGTATATTAAAAGTCCACGCAAAAAAAATAGTATTAAATAAGAGAAAAGTTAAATTAATGGATCTCGCAAAAGGAACTCCCGGATTAGTGGGCGCCGATCTTGCAAATATCGTAAATGAAGCAGCACTTTTGGCTGCACGAAAGCGGAAGAAATCTGTGGATATGTCTGATTTTGATGAAGCGAAAGACAAGGTTATGATGGGAGTCCAAAGGAAAAGCGTTATTTTGTCAGAAAAAGAAAAAGAGCTAACAGCATATCATGAGTCTGGACACGCTTTGGTTGCCATGAAAACACCCGGCGCCGATCCTGTTCATAAGGTGACGATTATACCTCGCGGACAAGCGCTTGGACTCACGATGCAGCTTCCTATCAACGAGCAACATACCTACAGAAAAAAATATATTGAGGGGATGTTAAATGTTATGATGGGTGGTCGTGCCGCTGAAATGATAATTTTTAAAGAAATGACTACCGGCGCAGGAGATGATATTGAGAAAGCAACCAACATTGCCCGAAAAATGGTTTGCGAATGGGGAATGAGTGGAAAACTAGGCCCCATGACCTTTGGAAAGAAAAATGAAGAAGTATTTTTAGGTCGAGATTTTCATTCTCAACATAATTATAGCGATGAAACTGCAACGTTGATTGATGAGGAAGTTGTGAAAATTATTCGAAAAGCAGAATCAAATGCAGATCAGATTTTATTGAAAAATTTGGACATGCTACATTCGATGGCAAAAGAACTCCTGAAGCATGAAACGCTTGATGCATCTGATATTGAGAAAATATTGGATGGTAAATCGATTCGCCGTTCTAAAAATGGTTCGGCTAAACCCAAAACGGGTAAGCGGAAAAATCCTTCGGTTAAAAAATCCCCTAAAAAAACATAATAGTCCAATTTTTATTTATTTTCTTCAGCTTCATTGATCTTTTTTGAGGCAAAATAATTCCTGTTTACGCTCGTAATTTTAAACATGAACGAAACTCAATTTAAATCATGGATCCAATTGGACAATAAACCTTCTCTTGTAATGGGGATTGTGAATGTTACCCCGGATTCATTTAGCGACGGCGGGAAATACATCGAGCCTGAAAAAGCAGTTGCCCACGGATTGTCCCTCATCGAAGAGGGCGCCGACATTCTTGATATTGGTGGTGAATCTACGCGTCCTGGTTCGGATATTGTTTTGGTGGAAGAGGAATTAAATCGTGTCATTCCTGTTATTAAGGGAATCAGGAAAAAATCAAATTGTCTTATTTCAATTGATTCCATGAAACATGAAGTTGTTTCAGCTGCATTAAATGCCGGATCAGGAATGGTAAATGATGTGAATGGGTTAAGGTCGGGGGAGATGAGGAAAGTGGTGGCAGAAAGATCCGTACCTGTTGTAATTATGCACATGAAAGGTTCACCCAAAACAATGCAAATTGACCCAACCTATCGTAATATGATTAACGATATTGCATCATTTTTACAAAACCAAATTGATGCCGCCGTACAAGATGGTGTAAGTTCAGATATGATAATTGTTGATCCGGGTATAGGCTTTGGGAAAACACCCGATGATAATTTTAAACTACTGAGACGGTTAAACACTTTTTTATCTCTAGGAAAACCCATTCTCGTCGGTCCTTCACGTAAATCATTTCTTGGGATTGCATTAGATCTTTCCGAGCAAAATCGGATGGAGGGTACGTCTGCTGCAGTAACCGCCGGCATTTTGAATGGCGCCAATATTGTGCGAGTTCATGATGTAAAAGAAATGAAACGGGTTGCCACAATTGCAGATCATATACGGGGCATTGCCTAATGATAGAAATATTTAACATCGGTTTTTTATCAGTCACATTTATGGATGTGATTGACCTTGCGCTCGTTAGCTGGCTTTTTTACAAAGTGTACCTATATTTTCACGGGACTCGTGCAGGTCAGATGCTGGTAGGTTTGATTATTTTGCTTATCATATCGTTTTTGTTTAATGCATTTGGATTAAGCGCATCATCATGGCTTGTTAATCAATTTCAAACAGTTTGGGTAGTTGCGTTTGTAATATTGTTCCAGCCGGAGTTACGGCGGCTTCTTATTTATGTAGGTCAAACTCGGTTTTTTCAGAAAATTTTCCGCGTAGGGTCAAGTCGTACCATTGAATCTCTTGTTGAGGCATCTCAGTCCCTTATGAAAAAGGGTTGGGGCGCCCTCATTGTGGTTCAGCGAGAAACCGGGCTCAGAACCTATAAAGAAGCGGGTACTCCGTTGAAAGCAGAAGTATCTGCACCGTTGCTTGTTTCCATTTTTAATCCCACTTCACCGCTTCACGATGGTGCGATCATTCTTCAAAATAATATAATCGAAGCTGCCTCCTGTATTTTACCGCTTACCGAAAGTAAAATGATTGATCCGGAAATGGGAACACGTCACCGTGCCGCCCTTGGACTAAGTGAAGAAACAGACGCAATAGTGATTGTTGTATCCGAAGAAAAGAAAAATGTGACTGTTGCCGAAGAAGGCCGATTCGTAAAACTTAATATGAATGAAATGGATTTCCGGAAATACCTAAATGAACGCCTGTTCATTTCGTCCGGTGATTGAATAACCATAAACTTTTAATCGGTTTTTCAGTTATTCGAAAAGAGGTGTAGATTCGTCCTATGGATTTATCAGAACTAAAAGAAGTTTTTCAAAACACCCGGGAACGCTATCTAGAGTTTAGGAGGTATCTTTGACTTGGATGCTTTGCAGTCGAATTTAAAAAAACACCGTGAATTATCTCTTAAAACGGATTTTTGGTCAAATAATGCCAAAGCTTCCGGTACACTAAAACAAATATCCCGAATTGAAAAAGAAATTGAACTTTGGCAAAACCTGAATCTATTGAATGATGATATTGAAGTCTTGTTCGAATTTGGAGATGCAGGTGAATCAACATCTGAAGAAGTGAGCGCAGAACTCAAAAAATTTACTACCCGCGTAGACGATCTTGAACTAAGACTGTTGCTTAGCGGCGAGCAGGATGATAAAGATGCCATTGTTACCATTCATCCCGGTGCCGGCGGAACAGAAAGTCAGGATTGGGCTGACATGCTTTACAGAATGTACACGCGGTGGATTGAGAAAAAAGACTTCTCCAAAAATGTCTTGAGTTATCAAACAGGTGACGAAGCAGGTATTAAGGATGTAACATTTGAAGTTAAAGGTGATTTTGCGTATGGGTTACTTAAATCCGAAGCAGGGATTCACCGCCTTGTTCGTATTTCACCCTTTGATTCGAATCATAAACGACATACATCATTTGCATCGGTATTTGTGTATCCATCTATAGATGAAGAAATTGAAATTGACATTGATCCAAACGAACTCCGGATCGACACGTATCGTGCCAGCGGCGCGGGCGGACAACATGTAAATAGGACGGATTCCGCTGTCAGGATTACACATGTGCCAACCGGCATCGTGGCTACGTGCCAAAATGAACGATCTCAGCATAAAAATAAATCGCAGGCGATGAAAGTGTTGAAGTCACGATTGTACCAACTTGAATTGGAAAAAGAAAAAGAAGCAATGAAGGAATTGGAAGGCGAGAAAAAAGATATTGGCTGGGGAAGCCAAATCAGGTCGTACGTATTTCATCCTTATATGATGGTAAAGGATCATCGAACTAAGGAAGAAACTGGGAATGCGCAGGCTGTTATGGACGGCGACCTTGACCGATTTATGAGAACATTTTTAATGAGTGAAGTTTCAGAACATCAGAAAAAATTAACGGGATAAAAAAATGAGTGACGAAAAGAAAAGTTTAAATGAAATTATGAAATTTCGAATGGAAAAACTGAATTCCCTAAGAGAAGCCGGAGTTGACCCTTATCCGCATAATTTTGAACCAACACATCATAGTCGTGAAATCCATGAGGACTATTCAAAATATGAAGGCGAAACTGTTACGGTAGCAGGACGAATAATGTCTATGCGGAAAATGGGGAAAGCATCTTTTTTTAATGTGCAAGATGGGGTTGGGCGAATCCAGATTTACATTAAAAAGGATGAAGTTGGAGAAGACTCGTATGCTCATTTCAAACTATTGGATATTGGAGATATTGCGGGTGTGACCGGCAAAGTCTTCAAAACAAAAACTGAAGAAACATCCATTCATGCGGCTGCGTTAACTGTACTTGCAAAAAGCATCCGACCCATTCCGGTTGTGAAAGAAAAAGAAGGCGAAGTGTTTGATGCATTTGCCGATAAAGAATTGCGGTATAAAAATAGACATTTGGATTTAATTGTCAATCCGGAATCAAAAGAAGTGTTTGTAAAACGGACGAAAATTATCCAGGCAGTTCGGTCATTTTTAGATGCGCAAGGATTTTTGGAAGTAGAAACGCCGGTACTTCAACCCATCTATGGTGGTGCGAATGCTCGCCCGTTTACGACACATCACAATGCGCTGGATCGACAGCTTTATCTTCGGATCGCTGATGAACTTTATTTGAAGCGTCTCATTATCGGTGGATTTGAAAAGGTGTACGAAATTGCAAAAGATTTCAGGAACGAAGGAATGGACCGGAACCACAATCCGGAATTTACGATGCTTGAATATTATCAAGCATACGCCGATTATGAGGACAATATGACGCTGGTGGAATCCATGTTTCGCGCAGCGGCGGTGGCTGTTGGACCTTTGAAGATTTCTTGGCAGGATATTGAAATTGACCTTTCTAAAACGTTTACCCGGAAACCGATGTTTGAATTGCTACAGGAAAAACTCGGGGAAGATATTTCCGAAGCTAACGAAGATGAACTTAAAACTATTTGCAAAGCTCAACGCCTTGAAGTGAGTGAAGATTCAAATTATGGCCAGCTTTTAGATGAGCTCATGAAACGCCTCATTGAACCAGACCTACTGCAGCCGACATTTGTAACGGATTACCCGCGGGCAATTTCGCCACTTGCGAAAGTGCACAGAAATGGCGACCCGAATATGGTAGAGAGGTTTGAGTTGTTTATTGGAGGCGCGGAATTTGCCAATGCATTTTCTGAATTGAATGATCCAGTTGACCAGCGGAAAAGGTTGGAGGCGCAAGCCGAACTGAAAGAAAAAGGAGACGAAGAAGCCCAGCCGGTAGACGAAAATTTTATCCAAGCGATGGAATGCGGCATGCCGCCAACCGGCGGTGTCGGCATCGGTATGGACCGCCTCGTAATGCTGCTAACCGATCAGCGGTGGATTCGCGATGTTATATTATTTCCAATTATGCGGTCGTCAGGAGACGATTAAATCGAATCCCGGCTTATGGGTTCCGGGAGTAATTGTAAATGCAATTTTCATTTAAGATAGCACTTAGATATTTAAGAACACCCGGGATTAAAACCTTTTCATCCTTTGCCGGGATTTTTGCTATGATTGGGTTATCCATCGGCGTTGCCTCTTTGTTACTGACATCTGGCATTCTCAATGGATTTGAAAAAGTATTATCCGAAAAAATATCCGATTTTGATGGAGATATAAGAATTCAACATTTTTTAAACCATCCACTCAACCGGAATAGCGCGGAAATGGAAATGGCGAAAACTATATTAATGAATCGCGACCCGCGCGCAGAATTGCGAGCATTCATCCAAAATCCCGCACTGCTTCGTATCGGGAAAAAAGCAGAAGGAGTTTTGGTGGAAGGGATCGAATCCGGAAGTACTCTGCCGACAGCTGCACAATTGCTGGTTGAAGGCACGTGGATCCAATCTGAATCCGAAATTATTATAGGAAAAACACTTGCTGACAAATTTGATTTATCCGTTGGGCAATCAGTTGTGTTATTTGATATGGCTTCTATTTCGGGATCTTTGGGTTACCGCCGCGCAAAAACATTTACCATTTCCGGGTTCTTCCACTCCGGGCTTCAGGAATATGATAAATCACTAGTATTCACAAATTTATCTTCAGCGGGGGCGCTATTTAAGTACGATAATAATGTATCCGGGTGGACGACTCACGGTACCAATCCGGACCAAGTAGAATCGATTGTAGCTACGCTGGACGAAAAATTGCCGTACCCATACTTTACGCAGTCCTTTATTGATAAACATTATATACTGTTTCAGTGGATTAAAGTGCAGCAGTGGCCTATTTACATTTTGTTTGGGCTGATTACTTTGGTTGGCTTAGTAAATATCATATCGGCATTGTCTATGGTTGTGTTGGAGAAAATTAGCAATATGGGAGTTTTGCTCGCTCTTGGCATTCCAAAAAAAGGATTACGCGCGATATTCCTAATGAAAGGGATGTTGATTGGATTTGGCGGCGCTATAATTGGATGCGTACTGGCCTTTGGAATCGGCTATTTACAATCTGAATTTGGACTCATTCCTATTCCGGAGGATGTCTATTTCATGGACAAGATTCCGATAGATTTCAGCCTGAAATCCACCGCAATCATTCTCGGTTTTGCTGTACTTGGTTCTGCTCTGGCATCTTTTTGGCCGGCCTCATCCGCTTCAAACTTAAAACCCTCAAGTGTATTGCGTTACGAATGAAGCTAAATTTAAAACTCGCATCAAGATTCCTTTTAAGCCAGAGAGAAAATAGGCCGGGGAAATTATCGGCTTGGATTGCCGTAATTGGTCTTTCGGTTGGATGTTTTTCCATGATTGTTGCTACGGCGGTGCTGAGGGGATTTGAGGAAAAAGTAACCGAACGACTGGCATCCATCGAAGGCGATTTGCGCATCACCGGATTTAATTCAGAAGGCGAAATTTCCAACGCTTTTACGGTATTATCTCAACAAAAATCTGTCAAATCATTCGCTGGATTTATGGAACGAAAAGGATTGATTACGTTTGACGGAAAATACCATAAAATGGTCACGATGAAGGCGCTAGACATGTCACAGTTAGAATCAGTTTACGGTATTTCAATATCCATTGCAGAAGAAACTTATGGAATTGCAGTGGGAAAACATCTCGCACAACGACTCAATGCAGGCATCGGCTCAGAATTGAGTTTGCTGAGTCCCGTGGACCAACCTGCATTGTTCGGACTTCCGCTATCACAGAAAGTTGTGATTTCTAATATTTTCCAAACTGATGTGCTTGATTATGATGACAGGCTCGTGTTTATTCCATTGGCCGTCGGCAAGAAACTGTTTACAAGAAAACAACTTTTGGATGGCATTGACGTCCGCTTGACCTCCGGTGAAAATGTAAAAAAAGTACAACTCGCTCTTACGCAAATCTTTCCACAATCGCTTTCTGTTACAACATGGGAATCGGCGCATCCGAGTTTACTGAATGCCATGAAACTGGAACGTATCGGCGCATTGGTTGTCCTCAGCCTTATTATCATTGTTTCCGGGTTTAACCTGGCATCAACTCTATTTCTCATTATCATCCGGAAGACAAAAGAGTTTGGCATCTTAAGAGCAATGGGGCTACCGCAGGCAAATGTTCGCTCGATCATATTTACACAGGGAATACTGATCGGTTTTGTAGGTATTGCTGCCGGGTCCACCTTTGGGTTAATTTTGGTATGGACTCAGCAAGCCATCGGATTCATTCCGCTGCCGTCCGATATCTATTTTCTAGATTCTGTCCCTATGATATTGTTGTCGGCTGACGTTTTTTGGATTATAGCGATTTCGTTGATTTTAATTCTTGGATTTATTATCATTACCTCATGGAAAGCAAACAGAATGCCCTTATTTGAATCTTTGCAATACGAAAAATGATTTTATCCGCAGATAACATATCCAAATCATTTTCAAAAGGATCGGAAACAATTTCTGTATTTCAGGACCTTAATTTGGTAGTAGATGCCGGTGATCTTATTACAATAATGGGTCCATCGGGTGCTGGGAAATCTACCTTGCTTAATGTACTTGGTACGCTGGATACACCGGATTCAGGGACCGTGTCCATTCACGGGAAAAACACAAACGGCCTGAATGACGCAGACCTTGCAGCGGTGAGGAATACGTCCATGGGATTTGTATTTCAATTCCATCATTTACTTCCTGAATTCACCGCGTTGGAAAATATTGTAATCCCCGCTGAGATCAACCCAAGACAGGATTCACCTAAACAAAAAGCGTTGGAACTATTGGATTATGTCGGACTTTCGGATCGAAAAGATCATTATCCGTCCGAACTCTCCGGAGGTGAACGATCCCGTGTGGCGGTGTTGCGTGCGCTCATCAATAATCCGGAAATCGTGTTTGCGGATGAACCGACAGGAAACCTTGATGCGGAGAACGCAAAAAAATTAACAGAACTGATTCAAAAGCTGCACAAGGATACACATAAGGCATTTGTGATTGCAACGCATAATGCAAATGTCGCGGACATCGGAACGCGCAAATTGGTATTAAAAGATAGACGACTTTCTGAAAGTGATGTAATTTAGAGGGAAGAAAAAATAGATTAACCAACAAAAATGAAAGAAAATTTTTCCAAGCGAGTTCAGGCAGTTATGAAATCGGCCAAAGAAGAGGCGGTTCGATTGGGGCATAGTTATGTGGGTTCTGAGCACTTGCTTTTGGGTTTGTTTAAAAATGAAGACGGAGTCGCTGCAAAAATATTTGATATTTACAATTGCGATGTAAATGATATGCGTACGATGATTATTGATATGATCAAAACATCCGGTGGCACCATGACGCTTGGACATCTTCCGCTCACCCGCCGTGCAGAACGAATACTTCGAAATGCATTTAACGAATCAGCGGCGATGGGTTCATCGGTGGCAGATGATGAACATTTGTTATTGGCCATGCTAAAGGAATCTGATGGAATTGCATTCGAAGTCCTCAATTCGTTTAATATCGATTATGATAGTGTAGGAGATCTCATTCAGGATGAAGGAAATGAACCAGCGCCAATCGCTCCTGAAAAGTTGAAAAAATCCAAAAAGTCAAAGACGCCGGCATTAGATCATTTTTCTCGTAATATTACTAAAATGGCGATAGAGGGGAAATTGGATCCGGTTATCGGGCGTACCGATGAAATTGAGCGAGCCGCACAAATTTTGACCAGGCGAAAGAAAAATAATCCAGTACTTATTGGTGAGCCCGGTGTTGGGAAAACCGCCATCATTGAAGGACTAGCGCAACGCATCCATAAAAAAGAAATCCCTCGATTGTTGTATAATAAACGAATTCTTGCAATCGATCTTGCGGCTGTTGTAGCGGGCACGAAATATCGTGGACAATTCGAAGAACGGATGAAAACTATTATGGTGGAATTAGAAACGGTGGACAATGTTATTTTGTTCATTGATGAAGTTCATACATTGGTTGGTGCAGGTGGTGCTTCAGGATCGTTGGATGCTTCAAATATGTTTAAACCTGCTCTTGCCCGTGGAGATATTCATTGCATAGGAGCAACAACACTAGATGAATTTCGAAAGTATATCGAAAAAGATGGTGCGCTTGAACGCCGCTTCCAAAAGGTAATGATTAATCCTCCTACGGTAGAAGAATCCATTCAGATATTAAATGGATTAAAAGAAAAATATGAAGAGCATCACAATGTGGTGTACGATGAAACTGCTATTGACGCCTGTGTCCATCTTTCAAATCGGTATATTTCAGATAAATTTTTGCCTGACAAAGCAATTGATATTATGGATGAATCCGGCTCTAGGGCTCACATGATGAATATGAACGTTCCGCAGGAAGTAATAGATATAGAACTAGAACTTGAAAAAGTTCGGTCAGAAAAAGAATTAAGAGTCGCTGATCAGGATTTTGAAGCAGCCGCATTATTACGGGATACAGAAAAAAGCCTTTTATCGATTTTAGCTTCTCATCAGAAAAAATGGCAAAAACAAGAACGGTTGAATCCAGTCGTAATCACCGAAGAAAAAATTGCGGATGTAGTGGCTATGATTACGGGAATTCCGGTCAATAAGGTGGCCCAGTCAGAATCCCAAAGATTATTAAAAATGAAGGATAAACTCAGTTTAGAAATTGTAGGTCAAGCGGAAGCCATTAGCAGTGTGACGAAATCAATTCAGCGAACACGTGCGGGATTGAAAAGTCCAAATCGTCCGATTGGCGTTTTTCTATTTCTGGGTCCAACGGGAGTGGGAAAAACAGAATTGGCAAAAGTGCTCGCAAAATATCTCTTTAATCATGCAGATTCCCTAGTCAAAATAGATATGTCGGAATATGGTGAGCGCTTTTCGGTTTCTCGCTTAATTGGTGCGCCTCCCGGCTATGTAGGGTATGAAGAAGGTGGCGAATTAACTGAAAGAATTCGGCGAAACCCTTATTCTGTAATTTTATTTGATGAAATAGAAAAAGCCCATCCTGATATTTTTAATGTGTTACTCCAGCTTTTTGATGAAGGTATACTAACCGATGGGTTAGGAAGAAAAGTAGATTTTAAGAATGCTATTATTATTATGACTTCTAATCTTGCGACAAAAGAGATACAAGGTGGTGGAACTTATGGTTTTATCGAAAATTCAGCGGATAATAATTATCAAGGAATCAAGGAACGTGTTTTGGATCAAGTGAAGACCACTTTTAATCCGGAATTTTTAAATAGAATTGACGAAACAGTAGTTTTTCACCCCCTTTCTGAAAAAGATGTGTTAGAGATAATTGATCTTCAACTAAACGATTTAATGGAGAATCTTGACAAAAAATCCATTCATTTAACGATTACAAAAAAAGCAAAGCAGCTTGTATTGAAAAAAGGATACAGCGTCGAATACGGCGTCCGACGACTTCGCAGAGAAATCCAATCATTGCTTGAGGATCCACTTTCAGAAAAATTGCTCGAACGTACATTTTTGGATGGCGATGCCATAAAGGTGGATGTAAAAAAATCAGAAATGACATTTTCAAATGTAAAAAGAAAACCTTCATCTAAATCATCTCGTCCCGTTTTAAAACGAAACCCCAAAACTAAAACAACCAAGATTTAACCGGAAATTCTGCCATATGTAGGCATAATTCGACTAAATTATAGCACATTCTGCCATATAGGTTAACTATTACAATTGGCATATTTATTGAGTAATGATTAGCAACAAACATTATTCAAATACGATTGGAGAACAAACATGGGTAAAATTATAGGAATTGATTTAGGAACAACAAACTCTTGTGTGGCTGTATTAGAAGGCGGAGAGCCTACAGTAATTACAAGCCCGGAAGGCGGGAGAACCACTCCGTCCGTCGTCGCATTTACGAAAGATGGAGAACGAATGGTTGGTCAGCCTGCAAAACGTCAGGCGGTTACCAATCCTGAAAATACCGTTTTTTCAATTAAGCGATTTATGGGTCGGAATTTTGAAGAAGTCGGGACGGAACTCGAAGAAGTTCCATATAAAGTATCCCAAAAAGCTGGTGGCGGTTTGGTAATTGAAGCTGGGGATAACCAATATTCTCCACCCGAAATTAGTGCAATGACGCTTCAAAAATTGAAACAAATGGCTGAAGATCATTTGGGAACCAGCGTGGAAGAAGCCGTTATTACGGTCCCGGCTTACTTTAATGATACTCAAAGGCAGGCTACGAAAGATGCCGGAAAAATTGCCGGACTCAATGTTCGTAGAATCATTAATGAACCCACAGCAGCATCGCTTGCATACGGAATTGATAGCAAGAAAGAAGAAAAAATTGCCGTGTTTGACTTAGGTGGTGGAACCTTTGATATTTCCATTTTAGAGCTTGGCGATGGCGTATGTGAGGTAAAATCTACTAATGGCGATACACATTTGGGCGGCGATGATTTCGATCAACGAATCATTAACTGGATGGCAGATGAATTCAAAAAAAGTGATGGAATTGATCTGAAAAAAGATCCAATGGCGCTCCAGAGATTAAGAGAATCAGCGGAAAATGCTAAGAAAGAATTGTCAAGCTCGAAGCAAACGGATATCAATTTACCGTTTGTTACTGCAGATGCTTCTGGTCCGAAACATTTAAATTTAAATTTGACGCGTGCGAAATTTGAAGATTTAGTTGATGATTTAATAAATCGAACAGTTGATCCTTGCATCAAAGCGATTAGCGATGCTGGTCTTTCCGCAAAGGAAATTGATGAAGTCATTCTTGTTGGTGGATCCACACGCATCCCAAAAATTCAGGAAAAAGTAAAAGAAATTTTTGGAAAAGACCCTAACCGAAGCGTAAACCCAGACGAGGTTGTAGCTGTTGGTGCTGCCATTCAGGGTGGCGTGCTTGCAGGTGACGTGGATGATATTTTGTTGTTGGATGTCACTCCACTGACTTTGGGTATTGAAACTCTTGGAGGCGTAAGAACGTCTTTAATTGAAAGAAATACTACCATCCCATCAAAAAAGTCAGAGGTCTTCAGCACAGCTGCAGATGGTCAGACTACGGTGGAAATTCACGTTCTTCAAGGTGAAAGAGAGATGGCATTGGATAATAAAACCATTGGAAGATTCCATTTGGACGGAATTCCCTCTGCTCCAAGAGGTGTGCCACAAATTGAAGTATCGTTTGACATAGATGCAAACGGAATTCTAAATGTGAATGCAAAGGATAAGGCTACTGGTAAAGAACAAAGTATTCGGATTGAAGCATCCAGCGGGCTTTCTGAAAATGAAATTGATAAAATGGTTCAAGATGCAAAAAAGAATGAATCAGAGGATCAGAAAAAACGCGAGGACGTAGATGTTCATAATCAGGCTGAACAGTTGATTTACCAAACGGAAAAAAACCTTGAAGAATTCAAGGAAAAGCTTGATGATGCAGAAGCTGATCCTCTTAAAGCTGCTGTTGAAAAGCTCAAAAATGCACATAAAGCTTCGAATCTTGATGATATTAAATCCTCAATAGATGAAGTGAATCAGCTTTGGAATGCGATTGCAACCAAGATGTATGATGATTCGAAAAAGGAATCTCCCTCGCAGGATGAAGAACCTGATAAAAAATCGAAAGATAAGAAGGATGGAGAGATAGAAGATGCTGACTTTGAAGTCGTAGAATAACATCAATTTCGACCAAACATAAAAAAGCGTCCACCCGGACGCTTTTTTTGTATTTGGAACTGCTCTTCAGTATATTCGTTAATAAGGAAAACCTAACATTTCATTGAAAAAAACTAAAACAACATTTATTTTATTCATTCTAGCAATTGTTATTGCCGGAGGTTTTCTGTCTAGAGTCAGTTTATGGGAAGCTAACATTGAAGCATTCCTCAACGGAAACATTAAACAAGGTGGATGGAAAGCAACCATTGGATCTTTAGACGGGCATTTACTTTCAACCGTATCCGCACACAATATTCAATTTGAACATCGTGATAGTACACAGGTGATTGTTTCTTATACGGAGACCAATATCAATATCTGGCGATCGATTCTTTTTGGCGGGATCAATATGGATCGCATCATGATAAATGGACTTCAGGTAAAACCAGGTAACATTTCTTTGAAAAAACCAACAGACGAATTTCAAATTCCTAATTTTCAACTACCAGATATAAAATTTGATTTAAAGAATTTTGAATTAGATGGATCTGTTCCGTTAACGATCAAGGATGAAATGCGCCTTTATTCAATTTTCTTTAAGGGTGATTACAGTCAAGATGATGGAAAAGCTCTACTCCAGATTGATGAATTTTCTGGAAGCTCAAGTAAAACACCGGTTGGTTTTTCTGTTTATAATGTATTGGCAGAATTGGATTCATCTCGATTTCACATGTTTACCGAAAATGGCATTGTAATGGGCATTGGGTTTAATGGGTCTATTAATGCAACGTTTGATGAAATACCTTCCTTAAAGTTGGATTTAGAATTTGACGAATACATTATCCCTGAAAGACTTTTCGAAAAACTTCCCCTTCAACCTAAATTTTCCAGTTTAAAGACTAAAGTTCATCTCTCTTCTGATTTCCATACAATGGATGGCGATGTTTCTGTACGAAATGATCTTGGGCTTGATATGAAAGGAAAAATATCACTTAGTAATGAATCGGACCATATCGTCATTAACCAAATCAATATGAAAAGTGAAACTGCTCAGCTTACTCTGCAGGGAATTTTTGAATATGCTGGACATTTTAACGGCACCGTTAGCTTAACTCATTTGGATTTAAGTGAATGGATGTTACAAGAGCAAAATACCGATTTAACCGGATTTGTACTTTTTGAAGGATTGATCGATTCAGGTCAAGTAAGTGACCTTGATTTAACTGCAGAGATTCAAGAGACCGAATTATATAGTGAAAAGGATATCACCATGTCTGGGTCTATTCAATTTCATGATAATCTTATTTCTATTTCCCACCCCTTAACTCTTGCCATCGGCCCGAGTTCTATTATAGTGCAAGGCGAAGCAGATTTTGCATCAGAATTTGTAGATATCAGTCTTGATTTAAAAGATGCTGATGTATTTCTTATTAATAAATTTTGGTCAGATTCTCTCACTAGCGGAACTGCTACAGGGTCCCTAAAGCTAAAGGGTCCTATGGATGTTCCAACTGTGAAAGCAGAATTGATTTGTAAGGATGTTGGATTGCAAAATATTCACTTAAAGTATGTTGAAATGGCGTGTCAAATCAATCAAATTCAAGATTTATCAAGTGGGTGGGTTCAAATGAAAATAGGTAAAGGAGTTTGGAATGAGTATGGTTTTGATAATGGTACGGTTGATGTTTCATTTCAACCAGAAATTTGGGAAATTACGAGTTTAGAGTTTAACGATGGGGATGACTTCCTTGGGTTGAGCGGATTTGTAGCCATTGGTGACTTTGCGGAACTACAACGTATTCAAATTGCTTATAGAGGACATTATCTGGTTAGCACAGAACCGTTGATGGTTCATTTTATTGAAGATGACATAAAACTGGATCCCTTTAAGATTCATATTGATGATGGAATTATGAAGGGTGAATTTTATCGTGGTGATTCTTTAGCTGGTAGGTTAAGCCTTTCCAATATTGACGCTGATATTGTTCAATCTATTCTGGGTATGGATGAATTTCCCATTACCGGAAACGCTTTTGGGAATGCAGTATTTAACATGGATTCTTCAAAAGTCGTTTTTCAATTAGATGGATCGATGAAAAATGGTACCTTTTTTAATCATGCATATGATAATCTTGATTTATCCGTAATTTTTAAGGATAATGTATTTTCAATCGAACGTTTCAAATTGGAAGAGAATGGACGGACTTCTTTAGAAGTAAAAGGAGATTTTCCATTGCCGGAACAGCGAAACGATCCTCTTGAGATTACTTTAATTGCAGATCTAAATCAAATTAGTATGCAACTGATGTCAACTTTGCTGCTAGGGAATCTGCCGGTGAAGGGATTGGCAACGGGGACATTGAAATTTGGGGGTAATACCAAAGATACCAGATTTCAATTTGATTTGAATATAACAGATAGTTTTTACGATTTAATTCCACTTGGGATTGTAAATGGGAAAGGATTTTATACCGGCCAAAAGTTGATCTTTAGCGATTATTCTTCCCGTTATCGAGGAAATCAAATGAAAGGGATCGGGTTTCTTCCCCTAGATTTAAATATTGGCTCTCAAAATTTTGGACATTACAATAAAACGGATTCTATTCATATTGCTACTCAGGGAGAGCTTAATTCCTTGCATTATTTAACACCTTATATGAGTACCGTTGATTCGATATTAGGGAATTTTGACTTTGAATTATTAATTGATGGTATCCCTGATAATTTGATTCGAAATGGATACATTGTTAGCAAGGACGCTTCCATTTATACGACCTTGCTTCGAGACCCGGTAATACATGTTAATTCTCAAGCGGATATCAAGAATAATTCGTTTGATATTCTATCATTTTCTGCGGAAATGACAGATAAGGATCTTATGAATTCAAACGTGAATTTAACCGGTTTAATAAATTTAGATTCATTTTTTAAACCCAAATATCAAATTGATTTATCTGGATCGCAGGTTTTCATCAAGACTTTATTGGGAGATATTGAGGGAACGGCCAATTTAAATTTATCTATCACCGGGCGCGACACAATTGTAATTGCAGGTGATATTGCACCAGTGGAGGGAGTAATGAGAAAAGAATTTACTTCATCAGCCGTTGGGAAAGCTTTAGATAAGCCCGGGAAGGTCATAATATCTTATCAAATTCAATTCCCAATTGAGCAGGATTTTTTACTTCAAAATAGCCAGGTAGATGCGATAGTTACAGGCGACATATTTATTTCAAAATTCGGCGATTCTGATATGGATTTTTCCGGTGAGCTTTTGGTAAGTGATGGAAAGTTTTATTATTACCATGATGTTTTTAAAGAATTAAAAGGTCCGCTTGTTTTTGATGGGAAAGGCTTTCATCCAACGATGGATATTTCCGCATCAACAACTATAGGAAAAGAAGTAATAAGCATTTCTCTTGTTGGACCACTCGAAAACCCAGATTTATTTCTAGAATCAGCAAGTGGATTCTCCCAAAGTGATATTTTAGAATTATTAACCTTTCACCGCAGGTTCGAAGATCAGGAAATTTCATCTGAGGGTTTTGGTGCACAAGCCCAAACACTTTTGAGCGCCTATCTTGAGAGTCAGCTTGAAAAGAATTTATTTCAAATCAGTGGTATTGAAGATATGGGTCTTGTGGATGATGTTAGTGTTTCCGGAGTGGGAAGTTTAATTGATCAGGATAGTGATGAAGAATTTACCATAAAAGCCGGACGGAAAATTTCGGGTAATTTATCGCTTAATTATTCTTATAAAAGATCTTTTTCTCTTGTGAATCCTAATCAAAGTAAGATGGGTGTAGAATTGAAATTAAATCCGTATTTTTCACTTGTGGGCAGCGTAGATGAGGAAGGTTTCATGAGTGTTAAATACCGTTTAAGGTACTCTTACTAAGGATTTCAAATGAGTTGGTTAAGCGTAGGGTCTGTGACTCTACTGATATTTTCGAATTTCGTGCGGAGCGAACCGTCGTCAATTTTTGTTTCGCAAGTGCAATTTTTGGGTAATGGTTCAATTAAAGCAAAACAGTTGCATTCAGTTATAGAATTGCATGAACCACGAATATTTTCCCAAAAAGAGTTTGACCCGCGTATCCAAAAATTAGATGCCATTTCTCTCAGGACATATTACGTTTCAAACGGATTTTTATCAGCAACTGTAAATGATTCTTTTTCAATTATAGATGATAAAGCCACTCTTAATTATACAATCAATGAAGGGAAACAATATTTTTTACAGTCAATAGATGTAAAAGGTAATAAGGCAATTCCCACAGGAATAATCACCTCAATTCTAGGATTAATAATTGATGAACCGTTTAATCCGATTAAGGTTAATTCTCAAATGCAAACGTTGGAAGAAACGTACCAAGAACATGGTAAATATTATGTTTCTTTCGATTTCTTACCAGAAATAAAGGATTCAGTTAATGCTTTATTGCTAATAGAAGAAGGACCGAATTTAACGGTGGATAAAATATCAATCGACAATATTGATTCGTCTGAACAGTACTTGGTCGGTAGAGAATTACTTATTAATGAAGGTGAAAATCTCAAGAAATCAACCATAGATAATTCAAAACGAAGGATTCTTGAAACTGGTATTTTTTCTTTTGTAAGCATTGTCCCCGACTTAGGAACACCTTCTGATTCTTCAGTTGAAGTAAGTGTCCACGTAAAACCGTTTAAGGAACGAAGAGTTATTCAGTCTGATGGTGGGTTTGATAAAATTGAAATTAGTGATGGGTTGCTCCCCGTTCCGGGAATTGGAGGAAACTTGGAATGGCTAAACAGAAGTATTTTTGGATCAACCAATAGAATAAGTTCCAAAATATCTGCTGATCTTCCGATTGAAGAGCAATTCCATTACCCTCGACTTCGAGTGGATGCAAATCTTTCAAATCAATGGATTGGCTCGCTCAGAATTCCAACACGATTCAAAAGTTTTTTTCACATGTTTAAAAATTTCGCTGATCTTGAGGGGCCATTTATATTTCGATATGGAATGCAAATTACCACCATTCACAAATTTGGCGAACGGTCTTATATCAGCATGGGAGTTAAATGGGAGAAATTTGAAGAGCCGGAAGAACTAAAGGAAAATATCGAGCAAAAAAAGGTGGACATTCATTACAAACTGGATCAAACTAATAATCCTTTCTTCCCTTCTAAAGGATCCATTATTTCTATTAAGATTAATAGCACTGGTGGTTTTTTAGGTGGTAACAGGGAATTTTTAAAATTTGAACTCGATGCTAGAAAATATATAAATATTTTTGGAAAAACTATTTTGGCGCTTCGTGGAAATTATGGAATTCTGCAGGGATGGGATAATTCGGATGAACAATATGAAGAAATACTTTTTGATAAATTTTATTTAGGTGGGAGCACAAACTTAAGAGCATGGGACCCTTTGGAATTTTCAGTTGTAACAGATTCGTTGGGAAATTCAACCAATACTCCAAAAGGTGAAACATTTCGGTTTTTTATTAATTCAGAAATTCGATTTCCCATTTATGGATTGATTGGAGGTGTTATTTTTATGGATGGCGGAAAATTGGATGTCGCGGAAAAATGGAATTCCCTCGCAGATTTTCAATGGGATGGCGGGTTTGGCGCGACCTTAAAAACACCTTTAGGACCCGTGCGGTTGGAATATGCATCCCAATTAAAAGATCCATCCGAATGGCGCATTCATCTAGGAGTATTATATGCATTTTAATCGGAACCCGTTAACTTCCTTAATGTATAAAGTTCAATTCTCACTTGCGAGAGGATGATGGAACGAATAAATTCACAAACTTTTTTCGAGAGGACTATGAAAAACATACACATAATAATCGCAGTTAGCGGGCTACTTTTGGTGGGAATGAATTGTGGGAAACCATTAACAGCTGAGGCCTTGTTTACACAGGCAGAAACAAAACGAAACGTGAGCAATAATTCCGGTGCAATTGAAGATTTATCTAAATTATTGGAATTGTATCCAGATCATGATCTTGCGTCTAAAACCCAGTATTTCATTGGGGATATTTATATGAACAATATTAAAGATTTCGAGGCAGCAATTACGGCCTATAAAAAAGTTGTCGAATCTTATTCTGGAAGTGGCTTAGAAGCTAATGCCCAATTTATGGTTGGATTTATTTATGCCAATTATATTCAGAATCTTGATAGCGCCAAAAAAGAATATGATCAATTTTTGAATCAATTTCCAGATCATGATTTATATGATGATGTACAATTTGAACTGCAATATCTTGGCAAGGATATCAATCAGATTGATGCGTTAAAAAATATCGCATCCTAATAAAAGTTTCTCTTGAATGTCAGATTTTAGTTTATCAGAAATAAACGAAAAAATATCTGCCCGGTCTGGATTTGTAGATGAATTAAAAAAAGGTCTTGGACAGGTTATTGTTGGGCAAACTGAACTGGTTGAAAAAATAATCATTAGTTTGTTGGCAAATGGTCATATTTTATTGGAAGGCGTTCCGGGGTTAGCTAAAACTCTGATTGTAAAAACAATTTCGCAGCTGATTGATACTCAGTTTCAGCGCATTCAATTTACTCCAGATATGTTACCGGCAGACTTGCTGGGAACGCTCATTTTTAACCAGAAAACGAGCTCCTTTGAAATACGAAAAGGGCCTATTTTTTCTAATATCATATTGGCAGATGAAATCAATCGTGCACCTTCAAAAGTACAAAGTGCTTTATTAGAAGCCATGCAGGAAAGGCAAATTACCATTGGAGAAGAATCATTCATTCTCGATCAACCTTTTCTTGTTTTAGCAACACAAAATCCAATTGAACAAGAGGGGACTTACCCGCTTCCTGAAGCGCAAGTCGATCGGTTTATGCTGAAACTAAAGGTGGATTATCCTTCCAAAGAAGAGGAACGAATCATTTTACGTAAATCCGCTAAAACCCACGTTGTCGATTTAGTCAAACCTGTCATTAGTTCGGATGAAATATTGGATGCGCAATCTTTACTGAATGAAATTTATGTAGATGAAAAAGTTGAGGAATATGTTTTAAATCTCATTTTCGCAACACGGGATCCGGAAGGTTCCGGAATGGGTGACTTAGGTGGATTAATTGAATACGGTGCTTCCCCGCGTGCTACGATTAATCTGGTTCTTGGTGCCAAAGCAAGGGCATTCCTTCAACATCGCGGTTATATTACTCCTGAAGATGTGAGATATATTGCAATGGATGTTTTGCGCCATCGCATTATTCTTAACTTTGAAGCCGAAGCGGAAGAACTTACCCCTGAAGATATTATTCAACGTCTCTTGGAAACTGTCATTATTCCTTAATTCTCGGGCAACATGATACCCCGGGAAATCCTCAAAAAAGTTCGCCAAATTGAAATCCGAACCCGTGGTTTGGTGAATGATCTCTTCGGCGGAGAATATCATTCGGTATTTAAAGGAAGGGGAATGGCTTTCTCCGAAGTTCGAGAATATGTCCCCGGTGACGACATCAGGCTAATTGATTGGAATGTTACTGCCCGCACCGGCGCACCTTTTATTAAAATTTTTGAAGAGGAACGTGAACTTTCAGTAATTCTTATGGTGGATATGAGCGGGTCCGGTCAATTCGGTTCAAAATCTCGACTTAAAACTGAGCTTGCAGCAGAGTTGGCATCTGTTCTTGGTTTCTCCGCTATAAAAAATAATGATAAAGTCGGAGTTATTTTTTTCACCGATGATGTTGAAAAATACATTCCTCCCAAAAAAGGACGATCACATATATTACGTGTCATTCGAGAAATTCTCTATTTTAAACCAGAGAAAAAGGGGACATCTTTGCAAAATGCATTAGATTTTCTTCTCCACACGTCTCATCGGCGATCCGTTGTGTTTCTGATATCGGATTTTATGAATGAAGGATATTGGAAATCATTAAAGATAGCTAATAGAAAACATGATTTAATCGGAATTCAAATTCACGACCACGCCGAGGATAATATTCCAAACCTTGGAATGGTAAAAGTGAAAGATCCGGAGACGAGTGAAGTTTTTTGGATAGATACAAGTTCAACTTCGGATCGGCAAGCGATTAAAGAATTGCGTCAAAAATCTAAGGATGATTTTCTGAAAACATGTCGTAAGAATCGGTTCGATTTAATTCCGATTTCTACTCAGGATGATTATGTAGAACCGCTCATGAATTATTTCCGTTTAAGAGAAAAGCGGTTTTAAGGGATTCACAACTACAAATGGTTTTCTTCTATATAATTGCGATTTCTTTATTGCTGAATGGATGTTCAGAAACCGATCAAGAAAAAACCTTCCAGGCATTTGCAAAGCTGGATACAAATCGTGTCGGCATTGGAGATGTTTTCCATTATAAAGTTGTAGCATCTGCGCCGAAAAATAAGATGCTTCAATTTTCTGAAATTCGAAATAACGATCCCCTTGAAATTAGACATACATTGTTGAATGCTGATGGAACAAGATTAGACTCCATTGATTTTACATTGGTTTTGTGGGATACGGGATTTCACTATATACCGCCAATCGAAGTAAATCTTTTGAACAGTGATTCTACTTTGGCAAAGACGATGACAATGGATAGCCTTCAGGTTTTTGTTTTTTCTTCCATTGCAGAGGATTCTCTTTTTCGCGCAGCTGGTTCGATAAATTTAAAGCCGGCTAAAAATCCGGTTTCCATTGAAAAAGGTTTCCCCTTTCGGACTCTTTTGTTCGGAACAACATTCCTGATATTATTAGTTTTGATAATTGGTATATGGTTTCGTCGTGTTCCGGATCGTTTCCGTTTCTCGGAGCCATTGCTTGATATTCCGCCGCCGGACGAGTTAGCATTAAAAAAATTGACAGACCTTCGTAAACAGATCAAGCAAGACGGACGGACGGTAAAGGAATATTATACTTCATTGTCCCACATCATCCGAGAATATATTGAATTTAGTTTTTTTATTAAGACCCTAGAAATGACTACGGAGGATATTGTTAAGCATACTGACGATTTGCCCTTTGGATCTACGGGAAAGGGTGCGTGGAAGAATATACTTGAACGAGCGGATCTCGTGAAGTATGCAAAAGAAACCTCGGACGTTGAAACAATCCAATTGGATATTGATTCTACCCAAAAATTCATTAAAAACACGACAATATTTTGGAAGCGAATCGATACGAGTCTTCCGTAAATTTTAAATGAAAATTTCGTAAGTTTATTGTTTAATAATAGAAAGATATTATGGCAACCACATCAGAAATTAAAAAGGGTGCAGTTTTACTCCACAAGGGGAAGAGAATGAAAGTGATTGAATTCCTTCACGTAAAACCTGGAAAGGGTGGAGCATTTGTTCGTACGAAAATGAAAGATATCCAGACGGGAAAGATATTTGATGAAACGTTTAACGCCAGCGCAAAAATTGAATTGATTCGAGTAGATGCAAAAACGATGCAATATTTATATGCTGATGGTGAAGATTTTATCTTCATGGATAATCACACATATGAGCAACTTTTGGTTGCTGGTAATACTGTTGGCGAGGCAAAGCATTATCTCATTGCCGGTCAGGAAGCGGATCTATTGTTCGACGGGAGCGAAATTCTTGATATTCGCCTCCCTGCGCATGCAATTCTTGAGGTAACACACACGGAACCAGGCATCCGAGGAAATACGGCAACAGGCGCTACCAAACCGGCAACGCTTGAAACAGGTTATGAGGTTCAGGTGCCGTTATTTGTGGATGAAGGTGATAAATTAAAAGTTGACACGCGAACGGGTGCGTATGTTGAACGGGCGAAATTATAAACGATTTGTCGTAATTTGAGGAAATCAAATGTGGAAAGATAAAGTTAAAGAAATTATTTATATCCTTGAGAATAGTGATGTTGAAGAAATCGACATAACTTTTTGGGGGAAACGGATCCGCGTATCCAAATCGGGAGGATCTTACAAAATGTCGGGTCCCCCAGTTGAAAATGCCATTGAATTGTCGCCTGGTTTATCGGATAAACCACTGGTGCCACAATCGGAATCTCCGGCGGAATCTATAGATGGAGAGTCAATTTTATCGCCTATGCCCGGAACATTTTATCGCTCACCAACGCCGGAAGCGGACCCGTTTATTAATGAGGGCGATATTGTAAAAATGGGTCAGACTTTATGTATTATTGAAGCGATGAAAATCATGAATGAAATTGAAGCGGAGCAGGATGGTGTCATCCAAAAAATAACGGCACAAGATGGAAATCCCGTGGAGTTTAATCAACCTCTCTTCGTGATCAAGCCATCTTGATATTATCTAACATTTTCTGAACTGTCATGTTTAAAAAAATCCTGATAGCCAACCGCGGGGAAATCGCCTTGCGAATTATTCGTGCTTGTCACGAGTTGGGAATAAAAACAGTTGCAGTTTATTCTACAGCTGATGAATTATCTCTCCATGTCAAATTTGCGGATGAAGCTGTTTGTATTGGACCGCCTTCCAGCAAAGACAGTTACCTTAATATCCCTCGAATTATAGCAGCGGGAGAAATTACCAATGCGGATGCTATTCACCCGGGATATGGATTTCTTTCGGAAAATGCTGAATTTTCTCGTATCACTGAGGACAACGATTTTACATTTATCGGACCAACGCCTGAAACGATTTTAGCAATGGGAAATAAATCTCATGCAAAAGACACCATGAAAGCTGCCGGCATTCCCGTAATTCCAGGCAGTGACGGCATTATCAAAGACGTTTCGGAAGGAAAAAAACTTGCGAGTGAAATGGGTTACCCGGTTATGATAAAAGCATCATCCGGCGGTGGTGGGAAGGGAATGAGGTTTGTAGAAAATGAAGCAGCATTTGACAATGCATTTGATACTGCAAAGAATGAAGCATTGGTTTCTTTTGGAGACGGCGATGTTTATCTGGAAAAATTTCTTGTTAACCCAAGGCATATTGAAGTTCAAATATTAGCAGATTCCAATGGAAATGTTGTTCACTTGGGAGAAAGAGAATGTACGATTCAACGGCGTCATCAAAAATTGATTGAAGAATCTCCCTCAGTTGCAGTGGATACAGAAATGCGAGCAAAGATGGGCGCCTTGGCCGTTAAAGGTACAGAAGCCGTTAATTATGTTGGCGTTGGAACGATGGAATTTTTAATGGATAAAAATAAAGATTTTTATTTCATGGAAATGAACACTCGTATTCAAGTAGAGCATCCCGTGACGGAAATGGTAATGGGCGCCGACCTTATTAAACAACAAATTCGTATGCATTGGGGCGAACCTCTTCCGGAATATGTAAATGATCTACAAATTCGTGGACATGCTATCGAATGCAGGATTAATGCAGAAGACCCTGCCAAGAATTTTATTCCATCTCCGGCGACCATTTCTAGTTTTCATCTCCCGGGTGGTAAAGGAGTTCGTGTGGATACCCACGCATATGCTGGATATGAAATTCCGACTTATTATGATTCTATGATTGGCAAACTCATCGTGCATGCTTCTGATCGGGGAAAAGCCATTAACCGAATGCAAAGAGCCTTGGAAGAATGCATCATTGAAGGACCAAAAACCACGATTCCATTCCACCAAGCCATCATGAAAGATAAGCAATTTCAATCTGGCGAATTTGATACCGGATTTTTAGAAACATTTGAATACAATCCTCCAAACAATTAAAAGAAAATTTAATGACTATACCTAACGATTTAAAGTACACGAAAGATCACGAATGGGTTAAAATGCACGACGGATCTGTTACGGTTGGCATAACCGATTATGCACAAAAAGAATTAGGAGATATCGTTTTTGTCGAATTTCCGGAATTAAATGACCACATAACAAAAGACGAACCATTTGGAACCATCGAGGCTGTAAAAACGGTTGCAGATCTTTTCGCACCTTTATCCGGCGAAATTATCAACATAAATGATGAAATTGAGGATGCTCCTGATTTCGTAAATTCCGATCCTTATGGTGACGGTTGGTTGGTAAAAATAAAAATTCCGGACGAATCTGAATGGAACCTTCTTATGTCCGCATCAGATTACGAAAACTATTTAAAGAACGATTCTTAGGATATTTTAATGAACTCATCTGTTTTCAAAACCTTATTAAAAACTGCTGAAAAACGCGGCGCTTGCTACATTATCCTTCTTGATCCTGATAGGAAGAATGAACATACATTAGAAGCAAGATTGAAGGCGGCTCATGACGCTGGCGTAGATGCTATTTTTGTCGGTGGAAGTTTGATGATGGATGGTAAATATCATGAGCGGATCAAACGGATTAAAGAATCTTCAACCGTACCGGTCATTTTTTTCCCGGGCGGCGCAAATCAGTTGAATGAACATTTTGACGCCATCCTATTTACAGCAGTTTTATCCGGGAGGAATCCTCATTACTTGATTGGAGAGCAAGTGATTGCAGCGCCGATTGTTAAAGATCTTGGATTGGAAGTCATCCCGACAAGTTATTTACTGTTTGATGGAGGGGCACATTCTACCGTTGAATTTATGAGTGGCACCCAACCTTTACCGCTGCATCGTCCTGATATTGCGGTTGCACATGCTTTGGCATCAGAATATTTAGGCAAAAAATTAATTTATCTTGAAGCGGGTAGCGGAGCGCATGAATCTGTTCCGGATGAAACCATTAAACGCATATGCAGTCAGGTGTCTGTTCCAGTTATTGTTGGAGGTGGTATCAAAACGCCTGAAGATGCACGTCGAAAAGTTGAAGCAGGTGCAACCTTTATTGTTACCGGAACAGCTGTAGAAGAAAGTGATTCATCAGATTTGATGCAAGCTTTTTCAAATGCTGTTCATGTAAAGGAGTAAACAATGAACAAACGTGAAGAAATAATTCGGCAATTAGAAGCAAGTGCTCAGGTTAAACAAGAAATGGTTTCTCTTTGTGCGGATTCTATAGAAATGAGCGCCACTCTTTTAATTTCAGCCTTGAAAGACGGACATAAAGTGTTGTGGGTTGGAAATGGTGGTAGCGCCGGACAAGCACAGCATTTATCTACAGAACTTATTGGCGGTCTTAGAGATCACACGTGGAAAGGATCTCCATCCATTTCTCTTACAGTTGATTCTTCCTTTATTACAGCATGGGCAAATGATGTCGGATTTGACTCAGTATTTTCCCAGCAAGTTGGTGCTTTAGGTATGGCTGGAGATGTGTTGGTTGCCATTTCAACCAGTGGGAATTCTGTAAACGTGATTGAAGCCGTTAAAAAAGCACAAACCATCGGTATGAAAGTAATCGTGTTTACAGGGAATTCCGGCGGATTCTTAAAACCAATGGGAGACGTTGTTATTTCAATTCCAAGTGATGATTGTCAGCGTATTCAAGAGGGACATATTCTCGCGGGACACATCATGTGCGAACTCGTTGAGATGGAGTTCATACAATAAACGATTCGTGGAAACACATATCCAGGATTATATCACCATGATCCAGGTCGAAAAAAACCTGGCAATCAAAACAGTGGAAGCATACAAAAGAGATATTGGTCGGTATTTAAAGTTTCTTGAAGAGGAACAAAATGTTACTTCCATTTTGCGAGTAAAGGATGATGAAATTAGAGCATTTATAAGAGTTCTTTCCGATTTGAAACTTGCTCCATCAACGCTTCACCGAAATTTTTCTGCTATCCGCTCGTACCATTCTTTTCTTGTCGAGTCCGAACTAACCAAGCATAATCCTGCACAATTATTAGATCCCCCCCGAATGACCAAAAAACTTCCTGATGTTTTAACTGCAAATGAAATTGAATCCATCATCAATGCAGTGACGGAAGATTCGTCGTCGTATCTCCGTGATAAATCAATGTTAGAAATGCTTTATTCTACAGGGTTACGGGTGTCGGAATTATGCGAACTTGAATTGGTAGATATTCAGAATAACTACGGGGTTCTTCGTATAAAGGGAAAAGGAAACAAGGAACGTTTGGTTCCGATTGGAAGAAATGCCGTAGATATGCTTGAAGAATACCTAAAAAACCTGAGAAAAAAATTGGGTGAAAAAAAGTTGGATAAAGGAAAAATATTTTTAAGCCTAAATGGTCGCCCACTTACCCGTGCCGCTGTTTGGCAAATACTAAAAAAATGGACGGCCCAGGCGGGAATTACAAAGAATATAAGTCCCCACACATTCCGCCATTCGTTTGCGACGCATTTATTGGAAGGCGGTGCAGATCTTCGCGCCATTCAGGAAATGCTTGGACATGAGAGCATTACCACAACCGAATTATACACGCATTTGGACCGACAATATTTAGCTGAAGTTCATAAAAAATTCCATCCGAGGTGGTAAATGGGCATTGCTTCTCTAGATCCGTCTGTTCAAATTATTCTAATCCCTGTGATTTTATTTTCACTTTCATTTCACGAATTTTCACATGGTTGGGTAGCATTTCGGCTTGGTGATCCGACTGCGCAACAATATGGACGCTTAACTCTCAATCCAATTGCCCATTTGGATATGTTCGGAACTTTGGCGTTGTATTTCATGGGATTTGGTTGGGCAAAGCCTGTCCCGGTTGATGTGGGAAAGTTGAACAATCCCAGACGCGATGCCACGTGGGTTGCACTTGCCGGACCTGCTTCCAATTTTTTACTTGCACTAATCTGCGGTATTGGTTTTTCAGTTTTATTTAGAATGATGGCAAATGGAACAGAAGTACCAACAGTTGTCATGAAGGTTCTACAAGTTGGTCTATTCATCAATATATCCTTAGGCGTTTTCAATTTCCTTCCAATTCCACCTTTAGATGGATCACGAATATTAGAAGGTTTTATTCCAATTGAACATCGTCACATTGTGCACAAAATGGAACATTATGGACCGATGGTTTTAATTGGATTGATAGCATTTGGTTGGATGACGGGCTTCAGCGTCATTTGGGTGATTATGGGACCGATAATTGGACTTTTATCAAGTTTATTTACTGCGGGATTATTATAATGACCGGACATTTGTTTAGGAGAATTATTCCAAAACGGCATCAGACGTCCCGATCTCTATTATGGACTGTGATCGTTTTACTTGCTGTTCTATTTTTAATCATGTATCTGAACGGCGTCAGTTTAGGCAGGTAAAAATGAAACTGATTGAATGTGTACCCAATTTTAGCGAAGGGCGTGACCTTAATAAAATCAAAATTATTACCGATGCAATTATAAACGTAGCGGGTATTACAGTTTTAGATGTGGATCCGGGTGAAGATACAAATCGTACCGTTGTTACGATTGTCGGGGAACCGGAAGCTGTCGCCGAAGCTGCATTTATTGGAATTCAATCGGCAGCAAACGTGTTGGATATGAGGTCTCACACCGGTGCACATGCACGTATGGGCGCTACAGATGTATGCCCATTTATTCCTATTTCTGAGGTCACCATGGATGAATGTATTGAAGTTTCCAAACACGTTGGCGCTCGTGTTGGAAACGAGTTGGGTATTCCAATTTATTTATACGAGAAATCAGCCCAAAAAGTGGAACGAGGAAATTTAGCAACCGTCCGTCAGGGGGAATACGAAGGATTAGAAAAAAAGTTAAAAAATCCTGAATGGAAACCGGATTATGGTCCTGCAGACTTTAACCCAAAAACTGGGGCAACAGCAGTCGGTGCGCGGGAATTCCTGATTGCATACAATATCAATTTAAATACTAAGGATAAGAGACTTGCTACGGATATTGCATTTGAACTTCGTGAAAAAGGACGAAGCAAACGGTTTCCAAATCCTCTCTCAAAAAATTTATTGGATGGAGAAATCGTTCGAAAAGATAACGGGAAACCTGTAAAAATCCCCGGGATGTTTAAGAATGTAAAAGCTGTCGGGTGGATTATTGAATCGTATCACCGAGCTCAAATATCCATTAATTTTACCAATTATAAACAATCTCCTGTGCACGAAGTATTTGACGCTGCATGTACGTTAGCAAATGAAAGGGGACTTAGAGTAACGGGGAGTGAACTTGTTGGGCTTATTCCGATGGCTGCGGTAAAAGAAGCGGGGATCCATTATTTAAAAAAACAGGGGCATACACCGGGTGTTCCTGAATCAGAAATTATTGAAACGGCTATCCAGTCGTTGGGGTTGCACGATGTTGCACACTTTGATCCGGAAGAAAAAATAATTGAATATGCTATTCAAAATGAGGAGGCAAATCTCATGAATTCAACGATGAACGAATTTGTGGAGGAATTATCAACCAATAGCCCTGCGCCGGGTGGTGGTAGTGTCGCTGCTTTGGCAGGAAGTTTGGCCGCGGGACTCGCTGCAATGGTCTCAGCGCTTACCCATGAGAAAAAAGGATTCGAACTGACTAAAGATGAAATGGAATCCATTGGGCTTGAAGCGCAACATTTAAAAGATCGGTTCATTGCACTTGTGGATGAAGATACGTCAGCCTTTAATCAAATGATGGATGCCGGGCGACTGCCAAGCAAAACAGAAACAGAAAAATCTGATAAAAAATCAGCAATGGAAAAAGCCGCAAAAAACGGCGTCAATATCCCGATGGAAACGGCTGAATCAGCATTAAAAATTCTAGAAATGACCGCTGTACTTGTGGAAAAAGGAAACCCGAATTCGGTAAGCGATGCCGGAGTAGCAGCCGAAATGGCACACGGTGCAGTTCGAGGTGGAATTATGAATGTACGGATCAATCTTTCCGGTATTGGTGATCAGGAATTCGTGAAGGAAGCGATCGAAAAATCTGAAACACTTATACGCAAAGCAGATTCACTGCAAGATGAAATTTATTCAAAGACTATGAATACTATTCAATCATCCTAATCGACCTATGCAAATAAAGCCACTTTCTGAAGATCTTCAAAATAAAATTGCCGCCGGCGAGGTGGTGGAACGTCCGGCATCTGTTGTAAAGGAATTGGTAGAAAATAGTCTTGATGCTAATGCGAAAACTATTACGATTGTGGTTGAACAAGGTGGAGAAAAACTCATTCAGGTAACGGACGATGGTTCGGGAATTCCATCGGAGGAATTGACGCTTGCAGTCCAGCGATATACTACGAGCAAAATTGAAGAAGCAGACGATTTATTTAATATCCAGACTCTGGGATTCCGGGGAGAGGGACTTGCAAGTATTGCTGCCGTGGCTGAAATAGAATTAGCATCTTGTACGAATGAAGAGGGGCATACCATCAAAGTAAAAAACGGGCAAGCAGGCGCGATTGAACCGGCTGCTGGTGTTAGGGGAACCCAAGTGACGGTTCGCAACCTGTTTTACAATACGCCTGCCCGTAAAAAATTCCTGAAAAAACCGCGTACCGAATTCCGAAAGATTGTAGATATGGTGCGACGATTTTCTCTCATGTATCCCGAAAACGGATTTAAACTTATTTCGGAAAATCGAAACGTTTTGGATCTCAAATCAGAATCGCTGGAAGATCGCATCTCAGCCGTAACAGATCCGTTATACAAAAATAATATTTTATCGGTTAGCCTTGCGAAAGGTGATTATCTAGTGACCGGGTTCGTTGGGAATTTGACTCTTGTACGAAAAAAACCGGGTGAACAGTTTTTGTTTTTGAATAGGCGGTTTATCCACAATAGGATGATGAATTCTGCAGTGTACAATGCTTTTCGATCTCTCATAAACCGAGGAGAATATCCCTTTTTTGTTATCAATTTATCGCTGCCGTTCGACCAAGTTGATGTGAATGTTCATCCAATGAAAACCGAAGTTCGTTTTAAAGATGAATGGCGACTGTATCATGTGGTGCGCTCTGCCGCTGAACAGGCACTCGAACCAATTTTATCCACGATACCGGATTTTTCTGCGCAAGAACCCGGAATTTCATTTTTCGCAAACCCAACCGCTTCTGAACATGAAAATCAGGCATCGATGGGGTTTGGAAGCCCGATAGAATTACCTCAACTTGATCGCGCTAAATCCTATGCTTCGAACCTGGCAGGTGGTGAGGCGCAGGAAGAATCGTTTGATTTTGAATCAATGTGGCAGGTGCATAAAAAATATATCGTGTCGCAGATTCAAAGCGGGTTGGTAATTATTGATCAACATGTAGCACACGAGCGGGTATTGTTTGAAGAAGCGCTTGCTTCCTTTGACGGTGATGCACTTGCTGCTCAAACGTTACTTTTTCCGGAAGTGGAAGAATTTAGTCCGGATGATTTTTCTGTTCTTTTAGAAATTTTGCCCTATTTAGAAAAAATGGGATTTCGGATGAAAGAATTTGGTGAAACATCGGTTATGGTTGAGGCTATTCCATCCGAAATGGCGTGGGGAACAGAACGACTTGTCATCAAAGAAATGATTGATAATTATCAGGAATATCAAAAAAAACATGCATCATTTCAGGAAGCACTAGCTGCATCTTTTGCTTGTCATGCCGCTGTAAAAGCCGGCGACCAACTGACCCATGAGGAAATGTCTTCACTTGTGAATCGTTTGTTTGGAACTGAACATCCTTACTATTGCCCGCATGGCCGCCCGGTGATCATTCAACTCTCTCTGGATGAACTCGATCAGCGGTTTGAACGAAGCTAAAGTCTAATAAAGATTACGCTGGAATGGCTCGTATCGTTAGTAATGGGCTTGGTGAATGATTAAGCACCGTAACCCAAATATTATCTAACGGAAAAAGTAACCTGCACAAACTTGGCTGAACTTTTGTTGACCGATGAACATAATGATTATCAAATCTTTCTAATTTCCAAAACCACGCTGCCAAGTTTTTGTGTCAGGTTGACTGGGGGTTATATTTACCCGTTCTTTAGTCATACACTATTTACTTTACGAACTGGTATTCTTTCATACAGGTCAATACCATTGCCTTCACAAAATTCTCTAACATCATTTGCGCCCAAAAGAATTAATTCTACTTTTGGTGTTGCAAATATTTCCGAACAGGAACTTACACCGTGAACCAAGCGATGTCTTTCTTCAAATGCAGTTTTAAAATTTGACCAATTGTTTATAATTTTAGACAATAAAGGAAAATTTTGGTGATTAACCACTTCATCCTTCCATAGTTGTTTATAGTTATCTAAACCGTGACAACAAAATAGTTTTATCCGTATTTCCTTATTAGATGAATATCCCAATGCTATTATTGCTCTCCTTATAGTCCATTCAAAATG
>JABIDL010000003.1 GCA_018651745.1 Candidatus Neomarinimicrobiota bacterium
ATATTCTATTGATAAAAAATATCCCAATGCCGGTAGAGAATTGGGATGGTACTTTATGTTTCCCGGCAAATCATTAAATAAAGATCCTGTTTCTGGGATTATTAGGCGACATCATGTTCATGAATCCAATATTCAGCGTGCTGTTAAAAAGGCTGTACGCAATGCAGGGATTCATAAACAGGCAGGATGCCATTCGTTCCGTCATTCTTTCGCCACCCATTTGTTAGAAAATGGTTATGATATTCGTTCTGTGCAAGAATTGCTGGGACATAAAGATGTGCGCACAACCATGATCTATACTCATGTGATGCAAAAAGGACCTCTGGCTGTAAAAAGCCCATTGGATCATTAAAGTTGTTCCACGACCATCCTTAGTCATGGATTTGCATGCGCTGGGAAGCTTGTGCCACATTAATGCCTAAAAAATGTTTATTTAAACCAATTTGAAAAAGTCCGTAATAATCTTATTTTAGAATATGAGTAAAGTAGAATTTCTTCAATCGGTCCCCATATTTTCTGATCTCAGTGATGAAACGCTGAAAAAAATATCCGATAAGATGGTAACTCGGTCTTACACCAAAGGACAAATGATTCTTCTAGAAGATGCTGCCGGTGAGACTTTTTTTGTCATGTCATCCGGTAGTGTAAAGGTTACACGTCTCAGCGGTGAAGGTAGGGAAGTTATTTTGGCAATTCTCGGCGAAGGCGATTTTTTCGGCGAAATGTCTCTTTTAGATGGCGAAGGTCGTTCAGCCAATATCGTATCCATTAACGATTCCGAAGTTTTAACACTGACTCGGGGAGATTTCCTAGATATTCTAGAGACATTCCCCAAGATAGCAATTAGCTTTTTAGAAGAACTTGCAAGACGTTTGAGAAAAAGTGATCAGCAAATTGAAAGTTTGTCTCTTGCGGATGCAGACCAACGAATTGGAATGGTTTTGGTAAGGCTCGCAGAAGAACTTGGTACTATTAAACAGGGGAACGTCTCGATTAAAAATTTTCCGTTTCAACAAGATATTGCCAACATGGCCGGGACATCTCGAGAAACAGTTTCACGTACTCTAAGAGTTTTGGAAGACAACGGATACATGTCTCGCAAGGCAAAAACGTTGATTATTTACAATTTTGATTTCTTCCAGAAAAATTTTTCCTAACACATAACTTACATGTAACCATCCCCATGGCGGACTCAATGCTGGATGGAATCCGGTCCAACAACCACAGGATTCTTTCTCGTGTCATTTCAAATATTGAAAATGACCTGTCGCTTCCCAAGGATTTTTTCCCGGCAATTCATACGCACGCAAGAAATGCGATACGGTTCGGAATTACAGGTCCTCCCGGTGCCGGAAAAAGTACCATTACCGATCAACTCATTCGTCGATATATTGAAGATGGAAAATCGGTCGGCGTTGTTGCAGTTGATCCGACAAGTCCATTTTCCGGCGGTGCGCTTTTGGGTGATCGGATTCGAATGAATACCTATTCTTGGGATGACAATGTATTTATCCGTAGCATGGGCTCGCATGGCGATTTGGGTGGAATGGCACGCAAAGCGCAAGATGTTGGCGATGTGCTCGCCGCCAGCGGAAAAGATATTATTATTTTCGAAACGGTAGGAGTTGGGCAGGCAGAATATGATGTTGCTAAAGCTGTAGATATTACCTGCGTGGTTTTGGTCCCGGAATCCGGAGACGAAATTCAAATGATGAAAGCAGGGCTCATCGAAATTGCAGATCTTTTTATTATTAATAAATCAGATAGACAAGGTGCCAAACGATTGGCACATTTGCTTAAGGGAATGATGCACTCAACACGGAAAGACGGAATCGAACCTCCGGTGGTAAATACGCAGGCAAATGACGGAACAGGCATTGAAGATTTGTACACTACGATTTATGATTCCTTCTCAAAACTCGATTCTTCCGGCCGGTTAAATGAAAAACGACTTACGCGTTATCGCAATCGGGTGCGTGCCCTTGTCCATGAAGAATTGCTTAAAGGGTTTTGGACTTCATCTAAAATGAAAGAATTAGAGAAGCGAACCGCATCGCTAGAATCTATTGGAATGTCACCATTCGAAGCGTCAAAAGAACTATTGCGTAATTCCTGACATGACTAGAAAACCCGAAAAGACAATGCATTTTCTCGATCATCTTGAAGAATTGAGGTGGCGAATTTTGAAATCTTTGATTGGAATCCTCATCGGCGCGACGGTTACTTTTTCTTTTATTGATCCTATTTTAGAATTGCTGATTCAGCCTATTAAATCTGTAGATGCGCCGTGGGAATTGCAGGTGCTAAAAGTTCAGGGAATGTTCCTGATTAAATGGACCGTTGCATTTATTGGAGGTGTGATCATTGGCCTTCCCATCATTACGTACCAGTTCTGGCAATTTGTCGCGCCGGCGCTAAAAGGAAAGGAACGAAACATTGCATTTCCGCTCATTCTGTTCACGTACCTCGGATTTTTATCTGGAATTTATTTTGCCTTTACTATTTTAATCCCTATTTCGCTCACATTTTTTGCATCCATGGGAGTAACGGATATTCAAAATCAGTTTTCCATCAATTATTATTTCAGTTTTATTACATGGCTCATGATTGGGTGCGGGTTGATGTTTGAACTTCCTGTCTTGGTATATTTTTTGGCGAAAATTAATTTTGCAACTCCTGCATTCATGCGTCATTATCGCAGACATGCAATCGTTTTAATTATGATTATTTCCGCATTTGTTACGCCGCCGGATCCGGTTAGCCTCTTCATGATGACTCTTCCATTGGTAATTTTATATGAAATTAGTATTGGCGTAGCTTGGTTTGTAACCAAGGGGAAATGATTGGTAGCCCACTTCATATTTGGTAACTTAACCCGTGCGCAAAGACCTTAAAGAACTCAAACAAATCACCGCTCCAATTCTTGAAGATATTAAAGTATTCGAACAAGAATTTCGGGATGCACTTAAGTCCGAAGTCCGTTTAGTTAATACGATCGGGAAATATATTCTGCGCCATAAAGGGAAACACATTCGCCCGATTTTAACAATCCTTGCATCACGAGTATGTGGAGAAAAACCATCCCTAAATAGCTACCGCGCCGCTGTAATGATTGAGCTTTTGCATGTGGCAACTCTGGTGCATGACGATGTGGTTGACGACGCAGAAAAAAGAAGAGGGTTTCCATCAATTAATCGCGCTTGGAAAAATAAAGTGGCCGTCTTGATGGGTGATTTTCTTATGAGCAAGGCATTGATCAATATCGTAGGTATCAAAGATTTTGAAGCTCTGATGCTGATTTCGAGTACAGCTGAAAAAATGAGCGCGGGAGAAATTTTTCAAATTGAAAAAACGATAACTCGTACCATATCTGAAACGGATTATTACAATATGATTTTTCAGAAAACTGCTTCTCTAATTTCGGCAAGTTGTGAGTTGGGTGCCATTACTGTCACAGGCAAAGAAAAAGATCGCGAAGCCATGCGTACCTACGGAGCCAAGCTGGGAATGGCATTTCAAATTCGGGACGATCTTTTCGACCTTTTCGGAAAAGAAGAAGATATCGGGAAAAATGTGGGTGCTGATGTAAAACGAAATTTAATGACGCTACCTGTAATTCATTCCTACAAAACGCTGTCAAAACCTGCCGCTAAAGAAGTAAAAAAATTGCTGAATGGGTCAAAAAAATCACGAAAAAATATTGGACGCTTAAGAGATATTGTAGATGCAGCCGGCGGACAAGAATATGCACGAAATAAAATGGATGAATTTGGAAATCAAGCTTTGGATGCTATTGCTGAATATCCGGATTCGCCCTACAAGCAATCCATGACAGAGCTAATTGCATTTAACAGCCAACGAATTAGGTAACATGCAATCACCTAAGGCCATTTTGGTCATCCGGTTTAGTTCTATCGGTGATATTGTACTGGCTACTTCACCACTCAAAAGTATCCGAACCGCCTTTCCCGATTCTCGAATTGATTTTTTAACATTAGATCGCTTTCAGGATTTATTGCTGTTCCACCCGGCAATCGATCGGCTGGTTTGTTTACATGCCGATGCCGATATAAAAGAAATGACTCACTTTGCCAGAAACCTTCGAATTGGTGATTATGATTTAGTTGTGGATCTTCACAATTCCCTTAGATCAAAATGGATTCGATCTAAATTGCATGGTATTAAAACGGTTGTTCTTAAAAAACCGAGATGGAAACGATTTAAGTTGTTCAATTTTCATCTAAACCATTTCGAAGCCGGGTTTTCTCAACGTGCATTGTATCATGAGCCAATGAAGTCATTTCTTCCTGATAATTTTGATATTCCCTTAACAGAATTGGCGGTGAAAAATGAAGAAAAATTGTTCGCTAAAGATTGGTTAAAGAACCAAAACATTACAGGACCGTTTTATACAATCATCCCATCTGCCGCATGGAAACAAAAAATGTGGAATCCAATTCGATATGCGGAAGTGGCAAAAATATTATCCGAAAAATTACAAATGCAAACCGTGATTCTAGGCGGAAAGTCTGACGATATTTGTGCGAAGATTTTTAAAGAAAATCCAGATTGTATTGATGCTCACGGAATGCTCACATTTCGAGAATCGCTGTCGGTACTTTCTTTGTCACAATTTGCCATTGGATCGGATACAGGATTTATGCATGCTGCGGAGGCCCTCGGAATTCCGGTAACCATGATCATGGGGCCGACATCTATAGAAAGCGGAGGAGGTACACAACTTTCGACATCGAATCTTTTATCGGTACCGGATCTGAGATGCAGACCATGCTCACAAAATGGGAAACGGTCATGTTATAGGAAAGAACAATTTTGCATGACGAATATTCCACCATCATCAGTTGTTGAAAGTGCGCTGAGAATCGCAAACATATCATGATAATTTTCTGGAAATTATTATACAATATCATCTTTCTACCGCTGATGGTTTTTCTAACATTAATTGTTGCACTTTTTAATAAAAAATTACGGACCGGCATCATGGGGAGACTGTCTTCGTTATCCATATTAAAAACTCACTTTAGCGATGAGAAAAACAAGGCGCCCGTGTATTGGTTCCACGCAGCGTCTCACGGAGAATACGAACAAATTCGGCCCGTGATTAAAGGTCTCAAAGATGTTGAACCCACTGCAAGAATATTGGTGTCGTTTTTTTCTCCATCAGGTTTCAACCATGTGAAGGATGACAATATCGAATGTAAAGTGTACTTGCCATTTGATTTTCCTTGGACAATTACCAGAGCTTTGAAAATTGTAAATCCTAAAAAACTGATATTTGCTGCTTATGATATTTGGCCAAATCTCGTTTGGATGTCAAAATCTTTGAATATAAAAACAACACTATTTGCTGTCCGGTTTGTAAAAGGAACCAAAAAACTGTCGCCAATCCTTAGGAATTTCTATGCTTCGGTGTATCATTGTTTTACTGAAATTTTTACGGTCACAAAATCTGATCACGATAGATTGCTTCAATTGCTGACCGGGCCGATCCGGCCGGACGTTCAGGCATTTGGAAATCCACGCTACGATCAGGTAAAATCCCACGCAGACGATTTTACAGCTCAACATACGGAATCTGTATTGAGTCGAAAGAAATGTCTGATTGCCGGAAGCGTCCATCGCGAAGATGAAGAAATCATTCGTTCATCAATGATAAATCTACTCAATAAATTTCCTAAACTTTCTCTCATTTGGGTTCCGCATGAGCCGGATGAAAAAACTGTATCCGATGCCGTTTCCTTTTTTAAAGGTGAGCAATTTGAAACATCGGTAATGAATCATAATAAGGTAAATCAAATTGGATCAGAAAAGGTGATTGTTGTGGCAACGGTTGGTGTCCTTTCAAAGTTGTATTGGAATGGGCAAGTAGCCTACGTTGGTGGAGGTTTTTCTGCTGGGGTTCACAATGTTATGGAACCAGCAATTGCGAGACTTCCGGTATTTTTTGGACCAAATTATGCGGTGTCACATGCAGCAGAAGAACTCATTGAAGCAAAAGGTGGATTTACCATTTCAAGTGGAGATGAACTTCAAAAAGGCATTGAAACATTATTACAATCAGATGAATCCTTAATAAAATCCAGCTATGAAGCAACAGGTGTAATTCACAGAAACCTCGGCTCTGCAACACGAGTAGTACGCGGAATTATTAAGAATTGATATGCTATCATTTTCCATACAATATCCTAAATTTTCATTTACAAATGATCTCGAGTTCCGACCTGGACTTCATGTAATTTATGGAGAGAGCGGTGTTGGAAAATCTTGGCTTATTCATTCGCTTGCAGGATCAAATCCAAACGGCATCCCGAATTATGAAATTCAAAAACAAGTAATTCCTAAAAACATTCAAATCGTTTTTCAAAATCCCGATAACCAAATTGTGGCGGACAGCATTCATCAGGAATTGGCATTTGCATTTGAGTGCAATTCAGTAGATGTGAAATGGATTCAGGATAAAGTTAATTCATCAGCGGAGGATCTTCCTCGGAAAATTTCTTTGGACCGGCATCCGGTTACATTGAGCGGGGGAGAAATGGAACAGCTGAATCTTGTGACAACCTTTGGCAGCAATCCCAATTTAATTTTTATTGATGACGGCCTTTCATTTTTAACTCTGAAAACAAAACAGAAATGGGTTGAAAAAATTCGAGAAAAAATTCAATCTAAAAACTTCATTGTTATTTGGTTTACTAGTGATCCTTCCGATTTAGATTATGGCGATTCTATTTGGGAAATGACATCTGCATTTTTTAAAAAATATGAAAGCAAAATTCCCCTTTATCACAAAGGGAAAAACAAACCTGCTGGAGGAATGAGAATACAAATTCAGGATCTACATTTTTCATATGAAAATGGGTATGAATTGTATTCCGGATGGACATCAGAAATACAGAACTGCCGAAGCATCGGGTTGCGAGGTGAAAACGGATCCGGAAAAACTACAATTGCTCGTCTTTTGTCGAAGGGGTTAAAACCGGATTCCGGCGATGTGAAACTCACGATTAATCATAAAACACCTTCGATTGCTTTGGTGGACCAATTTCCTGAGCGAATGCTTGGTGTATCGTCATTAGAATTCTTTCTTGATCAGCTGATTGCTCATGAAAAAATGGATGAGTATCACGTATCCACCTGTATCAATGTGTTACAAGAACACCACATTCCTTGGGATTCGATAAAACATAAATATCCGATTGATTTACCCTGGAATATGATCAGGCTTGCGGTGGTTATTTTGCTTTCCAATTGTAATTACGAAGTGTTGATATTTGACGAACCGACTTTTGGGCTTGGGACAGAGCAAACGCAAAAGATGATCAATTATTTTAATGAAATCATGTCGCGTAAACATCTTGTATTTATTTCACATAATACTAATTTCCTCGCTTCTGTTTGCGATGGATATATAGATTTAACCAAAATTGAGCATAGCCTCGCTCACGATAAAGTACAATTTGATGACCATGAATAATATGAATCCTGTGAAAATAAAACTAACCGATCCATCAAGAATTTTAACGATGGCAAATATGGTAAGTCTGATTCGGGCATTATTGGTAATCCCCATTATTTATACACTCCGTAATCCTGATTGGGCTACTTATACTTTTATCTTGATTGTGATTGGAGTTCTTTCGGATGCGTTAGATGGATACTTGGCCCGCCGAGCACATGAAGTAACTCATTTCGGAAAATGGCTGGATCCCATCGCAGATTTTGTAGTCATATTTTCAATTGCGTCGTATTTGGTACTGATTGGAAGATTTCCTCTTTGGTTTTATTGGTTTTTTCTCATTCGCTATGTAGCCATTGCCATCCCGGCCATTTATTTGCTCAATCAATCTCATTTCATCCTACAATCAAATTGGTATGGAAAATGGGGAGCCGGCATTTCATCGCTAGCCATAATTTTGCACGTATTCCCATTAAAACATGTGGACTGGCTTCCCGAAGCGACCTTGTGGGCTGCAGCTATTTTACTTTCTGTGAGCTGGGTGATGTATTTCAATACCTTTATCAAAGAATATAGACGGCAGTCAAACATATGACGCCACTAACATCCCTTTTTTCGGCATTGAGCCGAACCCGGGATTCTTTATCCAAAGCTCTAAAATCCTTTACAAACAAGTCCGCCGATTTGGGTTCAATGGATGCGTTAGAGGCCAGCCTTCTATTAAGCGATATGGGAATAGATACTACAGAAGAAATTCTCGCTTTAACTGAAAAAACAAATAGTGAAAATTTAATCCAAGTCGTATCCGATTATCTGATTGATATTTTACAAACTATAGAATCGAGTCCGTTGCCGAATGATGATTTACCCCCGACCGTTTTATTAATTGTTGGCGTAAACGGAACCGGAAAAACGACATCTGCAGCAAAATTAGCCCGGTTTTTTAAACCACATAAAAATGTGTTATTAGTGGGAGCAGATACCTACAGAGCTGCTGCAGCTGAGCAACTTAGAGTGTGGGCAAATAGAGCGGATATCCGGTTGGTTTCAAATGAAGCATCTAAAGATCCATCAGCGATTATATTTGATGGATTGACATCTGCAGTTGCAAATAATTCAAATATGGTTATTGTTGATACTGCCGGCAGGCTTCATACGTACAATCATTTAATGGTTGAATTATCAAAAATGAATCGCGTATTAGATGAACATTTTCCTCAGTTCAGTAAAAAATCTCTCATTACCATTGATGCATCTCTGGGGCAGAATTCGCTTCATCAGGCAAAGGTGTTTTCGGACCATGTTGATCTCGATGGTGCTATTCTCACTAAAATGGATGGAACTGCAAAAGGGGGAATTGCATTTCCACTGGTTCGAGAATTATCTCTTCCGATTCGCTATGTTGGAACCGGCGAAGATTTGAATGACATTGAACCTTTTAGCGGGGAAACTTATGTGAAATCCATTCTCGGCATTGATCGTGAGTGAACAAAAAAAACTACACCTCATCAGTCTCGGGTGTGCAAAAAATCTTGTCGATTCAGAAATATTGCTTGGAGGGCTTAAGCAATCGAAATTCAATATCACTCACGATCCAACAGTCGCAAATACGATTGTTGTAAACACGTGCGGATTTCTAGATATGGCGCGAGAAGAATCTGTGGAAACCATCCTGCAGGCCGCAGAACTAAAACGCAAGGGAATATTGGATCAACTTGTTGTGATGGGCTGTTTGTCCGAACGGTATCCCCATGAACTTGCTAAAGAAATTCCTGAAGTGGACAGATTTTTTGGAAGTAACGATCATCGGCAAATTGTATCGTTTATTACAGGAAAAACTTTTTCTCGCGATGATCCGTTATTTTTACGATCGATCCTTACCCCCAAACATTATGCGTACTTGAAAATTGCTGAAGGATGTGATAACGGTTGTTCATTTTGTAGTATTCCACTGATGAGAGGTCTTCAAAAAAGCCGTCCGATTTCGAGCATTATAGATGAAGCTGAAAGGTTGATATCGATTGGAACCAAGGAATTGCTTCTCATTGCTCAAGATACAACAACCTATGGATGGGATTTCAGGGACAAGCAATCGTTAGCCGATCTAATTCTTGCCCTTGAGGAAACATCGGATGATTTAGAATGGGTTCGAATCCATTATGCACATCCGGCCCATTTATCTCAAAGCATAATTGATGCGATGGGATCATCTTCGAAAATATGTAAATATCTTGATATGCCTGTCCAACATGCGTCTAACTCGATTTTGAAATCGATGCGTAGGGGACTGAACCAAGATGGGATCAGAAAGAAAATTGATTCGCTCAGGAAGCATGTGCCGGGAATTCATTTGAGAACAACGGTCATTGTGGGTTACCCCGGGGAAACAGAAGATCATTTTAAAGAATTATGTGATTTTGCTGAAGATATTCGGTTCGACAGACTTGGTATTTTTACTTATTCTGAAGAGGAAGGTACTTTAGCAGCAGATTTATCGGATGATGTTCCCCGCGGAGTAAAGGACGAAAGAAAAGCAGTGCTACAAGATATTCAAGCTGGCATTAGTTTTGAAAATAATCAATCTTTAGTCGGTAAAACTTTAAAGGTCATTGTTGATGAAGCAGGTGAAGAGGTCGCAGTAGGGCGAACCGAATATGATTCTGTTGAAGTGGATAATATCGTTAAAATAGAAGGAAAAACAGAACCCGGGACCTTTATGAATGTGAAGATCACGAGTGCGAATGAGTTTGAATTAATTGGATCGCCGAAAAGATAACCCTTTTGACCATTTGGGAAAGCAGCAACAATGGTCGTAATTTCATTGCTAATTCTTTCACAAAAATACCAAAGGAACCATGTCCGGACATAGTAAATGGTCATCTATTAAGCGGAAAAAAGCTGTCATTGATGCGAAACGCGGGAAAATTTTTACCAAACTTATTCGTGAAATTACCATTGCTGCACGTGATGGTGGCGGCGACGAGGAAAGTAATCCACGCCTGCGTCAGGCAATCATAAATGCAAAAGCTGCGAATATGCCTCAAGATAACATGCAGCGAGCCATTAAAAAAGGCACCGGCGAATTGGAAGGTGTTCAATACGAAGAATCCACCCTCGAAGGATATGGCCCGGAAGGTGTCGCCATCTTTATGGATATATTATCCGATAACCGAAAACGAACTGTAGCAGAAGTGCGACACCTCATGGCAAAATACGGTGGAAATCTTGGCGAAAACGGAAGCGTATCTTGGATGTTTGAAAAAAAGGGACAAATTGTCCTAGATCAAGGATCGCATAATGAAGACGATATTTTTGAATCTGTGATAGATTCCGGTGCGGAAGATTTTGAAACAGATGATGGTTCCTGTGTGGTTACGACCCATCCTTCTGAATTAATGACTGTGAGGGATGCACTTGATAAACTCGGTTTCTCTGTCCAGTCAGTTGTATTGGAAATGATTCCAAAAAACACCCAAACAGTGGATGCTGAAAAATCGGTTCAAGTAATTACATTGCTTGAGCAATTGGAAGACCATGACGATATTCGGTCTGTCTTTACTAATTTTAATTCGGTAGAAGGATAGGTAACCATGCAAGTTATTGGCATTGATCCCGGGTTAAGCGCTACCGGATACGCATTGCTAGAAGAAAATAAGGGAAAAGTAATTGCTAAAATGTATGGAACCATTACACCACCGAAAGGAAAGACTCTTGCAGATAGACTTGAATATCTATTTTCAAAAAGTACTGAAATCATTAAGGAAATCCAGCCGGACGTAATGGCGATTGAAGACACATTCTTTCATAAAAATTTTAAATCTGCGCTCATGCTGGGCCAGGCTAGAGGCGTTTTAATTTTAGCAGCTGCACGAATGGGGATTCATTGTGTAGAGTTTGCGCCAAAAAAGGTAAAAATGTCAGTCGTGGGAAATGGAAATGCCAGCAAAGAACAGGTTCAATATATGGTAAAGCAAATTCTCAAATTGAAAGAAATGCCAAAATCATTGGATATTTCTGATGCGATGGCAATAGGTCTTTGCTACATAAACCAAAATAAATATCTATAAAAATATGATTGATTCATTAAAAGGAATTTTAATTAAGAAGGACCCCACATTTGCGGTGGTTGATGTGAATGGAGTTCGCTTTTCTGTTCAAATTACACTTTCTTCTTACCAAAGTCTTCCCAATGTGGGACAGGAAATGGAAATCCAAACATATTTGAATTTTCGGCAGGATGGTTTAGATCTTTTTGGATTCAGCGGAGAAGAGGAACGAAACGTATTCTTATTATTAACATCGGTTAGTGGAATCGGTCCCAAATCTGCCGTAAAAATTCTATCCGGAACCCAACCGAGTGAATTCAGGAAAAGAATTGTTTCCGGTGATGCAGAAGCTCTGACCGTCATCCCGGGTATCGGCGCTAAAACTGCACAGAGAATTATTGTGGAATTAAAAGATAAATTTACCGATATAGCCGATTCAGAATATCCACCCATTGTTTCTTCTGAAAATGCTGAAACGGTGAAAGATGTAATTACGGGTTTAACTGCTCTTGGATATAAGCGTGGGCAGATAAATCAGGCGCTTCGAAAACTGGAAGAAAAAGATGAATTGAACGGGAGTCTTGAGGGTTTAATTAAAAAAGCATTGGCGCATGTGATATCATGAAACCGTTTGCAAATCGATTACTTAATTTGGGTACAGAAACAGCATTTGCCGTTTCTGCTCAAGCTCGTGCATGGGCGGACAAAGGAAATAAAGTATATCCGTTTCATTTGGGAGATATTAAACTGCCAACCCCACCAAATATTATTGAAGCCGCAAATAAATTTTGCAGAGATGGAAAAAATGTTTACTGCCCAGCAGAAGGTATCCCGGAACTGCGGAATGCGTTGGCAGATGATGTCGGAAAGAAGCGTGGTGTATCCTACTCAACAGATCAAGTTAGCGTTCAACCCGGAGGCAAACCCACAATCGGGAAATTTATTCAAACTGTGATGAATCCCGGCGATGAAGTTTTGTATCCAAATCCCGGATATCCGATTTACGAATCCCAAATTGAATATCAAGGCGGTAAAGCAGTTCCTTATCATTATTTTGAAACAGATTCCGGATTTGATATTGATCTAGAAGAACTAAAGAATTCCATTACAGATAAAACTGTTGCACTCATTTATAATAATTATCAAAACCCGATTGGTGCTGAGTCGTCCCAATCTGAAATGGAAGCAATCGCAGATATTGTAATTGAACATGATCTTTGGATGTTAAGTGATGATGCTTATTATGAAGTTCGGTACGGAATTAAACCGAAATCTATCGTAGCAATCCCCGGTATGCGGGAACGAACAGTAATCTTATACACTTTTTCAAAACGATTTGCAATGACTGGGTGGAGACTTGGCGCATCCGTTGGACCAAAAGAATTGATTGAAAATATCAGCAGACTAAATGTGAATGACGAATCGTGCACCAACCATTTTTTGCAATGGGCTATGATTGAGGCTTTGACGGGAGACCAGTCCGGACCGCAAAAATTATTGGATTTACTTCAACGCAGAAGAGATGCAGCTGTTGAAGGACTGAATGCGATTGATGGGACTCAAATTGCAACCCCCAATAGTACGTTTTATCTCTTTCCAAATGTGACTTCAATAATGAAACGCAAAGGTTTCACCAACTTGAAAGATCTACAAGTGCAAGCATTGGAACAATCTGGTGTTTCTTTTTGTATGCGAGAACACTTTGGTCGGCCGAATCCCAACGAAAAAGATTATTTTATTCGATTTGCATATTCCGGGATTTCTGAGGAAGAAATCAGGGAAGGAATGGCAAAATTGAAAACCTATTTTGAATCTTCTTAACATGATTGAACTTCAAAAAACATCTCTCTACGAGACTCATATTAGTCTGGGTGCCAAAATGGTTGATTTTGCAGGATATCTCATGCCGGTCCAGTATTCCGGAATTATAGATGAACATTGTGGAGTGCGCGCTAAGTGCGGGATATTTGATGTGAGTCATATGGGGGAATTTTTTGTGCATGGAACTGATGCTGAATCTTTTTTAGACATGGTAACCGTTGGAAATGTTTCCAGCATGAAAACCGGTGACGCGCAATACTCGCTGATGTGCAATCCTAGTGGTGGGATAATTGACGACTTACTCATTTACAAAAAAAAATCGGGTTATATGCTTGTCGTCAATGCGTCAAATATCGAAAAGGATTTTGCTTGGCTCTCACAAAATGCCTATCGAGGAACCACCATTCGAAACATCAGCGAGGAAACGGGATTAATTGCGGTTCAAGGACCACAATCTCGGGCTATTTTAAACCCGTTACTCGATTTCAATATTTCTACCTTGGGATTTTATACTTTTACCGAATGTTCCCTAAGTGGATATTCTGTTACGTTGGCAAGGACTGGATATTCCGGTGAATTAGGATACGAAATTTATTGTTTTTCTCCGGATGCGCCTGGCGTTTGGGGTGCGATTTTCCAATCCGGTGGGGATGAAATTATTCCGGCAGGTCTGGGCTCTAGAGATACGCTTCGCATGGAAATGAAATATTGTTTGTACGGAAATGATATCGATGAAAATAAAAATCCAATTGAGGCTGGATTGAAATGGACTATTCATTTTGATAAACCTCAATTTATTGGGAAGGAAGCCATCCAATCTTTTGTTGAAAATCCAAAGCGCAGACTAGTGTGTATTCAAATGACAGAAAAAGCTGTTCCCAGAAAAGGTTACACCATTTGGAAGGAATCGGATGAAATTGGAATTATAACAAGCGGAACGATGTCTCCAACACTTGGGAAAGGAATTGGAATAGGTTATGTTTCAAAAGATTATTCCAAAAATGGGACAGAAATAGTTGTGGATATTCGAGGGAAGAAAAAATCAGCTGAAATTGTAAAAAACCCCTTTTATAGAAATGGAACCTTACATGCCTGATAAATCCATTCTCGTAACAGGTGGGTGCGGATTCATTGGATCGCACCTTGTAGATCATTATTTAGCGGAAAATAAAAAAGTAGTTTGTCTTGATAATATGAACGATTTCTATAATCCGGAAATCAAACGATTGAATCAATTGCCTCACTTGTCTTCGGATAATTATACATTTATCGAAGGCGATATTCGAGATAAGCAAATTGTTTCATCACTTTTTAAATCGCACAACATTGGGAAGGTCATTCATTTGGCTGCCATGGCAGGTGTTCGCCCATCTGTAGAAAACCCGAGATTATATTTAGACGTTAATGTGATGGGGACGCAGGTTTTATTGGATGTAGCAAAAGATCATACCGTTGATCATTTTGTTTTTGCATCGTCATCTTCGGTGTACGGTAATAATGAAAAGGTTCCCTTTTCGGAGGACGACAGAGTGGATGGTCAAATTTCACCGTATGGTTCTTCTAAACGAATGGGTGAGTTGCTTTGCCAAACCTATCACCATCTTACAGGATTACCCATTTCCTGTCTTCGTTTTTTTACAGTATATGGTCCGCGACAACGCCCGGAAATGGCAATTCATTTATTTGTTCGATCCATCCTAAATGGGAATGGAATTACCGTTTTTGGTGATGGAAATAGTGCCAGAGATTATACTTACATTGATGATATAATAGATGGTATAATCAAAGTAACAGAGGCGCCAAACACTTTTATGATTTACAACCTCGGAAACTCAGAACCAGTGAAATTGATTGATATGGTAAATGTAATTGGTTCTGCCACAGAAAAAACGCCTGATATTACAATGTCAACAATGCCTGTCGGGGATGTTGTGCAAACATTCGCCGATATCAGCAGGAGTGAGCGCCGGTTAGGTTATTCCCCACAAACAAATTTTAATAAAGGAGTTGAACAATTTGTGGATTGGTTCCGAACTGTCATTAAATCAAACGGAGACCTTTACGCATGAATGAAAAGAGATTAGAAATATTAGGAATCCTTGCTATGGCTGTTTCATTTCTAGTGTTTGTTAGCCAGTTGGGATACCATCCGGGTGAAGATCCTGGAGGGATTTCTGCAAATACTCAAATCGAAAATCCGATGGGAGCTGTAGGTGTTCTCTTAGCATGGGTTTTTATCAAAATGACGTTTGGTTATAGCACCCTTGTTCTTCCGGCTTTAGGATCGGTGTGGGGCTGGTGGTTGTTCAGTAAAAAAGATTTGGGAAAATTGATCAAAATGACGCAATTCTTTTTAGCATCGATGGTATTGACAGCAATTACGATTGGATCCATCGAAAAAACAATTTCTGAAAATTCATCTTTTGCATTCAGTGGAGTATTGGCAGGAACCATTGCACATTTTTTACATGAATTTTTTCTACATCCTATCGGTGCATTTACCATTATTTTAGTTCTTTGGTTGATATTAGTAAGATCCTATTTCTCGTTCAGTTTTTACGCACCAATTGAAAAATGGATCAATATTATTAAAACCAAACGTGCTGAGAAAAACCTCGTTCAAATCCATGAAGAAGAGGAAACCGAAAAGAAACAGCACACTCAAAATCTGTTATCTAAACTTAAACAAAAAACGCAAGGTGGTTCCTCAAAAGGTGTCAATAAGGAAAAAGTTGACCCACTAATAGATGCCAAAAATGAAGATGCGAGTTCGAGTGAGGCAGAAGAGCCTAAGGATGATTCAATCGAAGCTAATGTGGACGAAAAAGAAGACCCTATTGCATCAAACGCCGAGGTTAGCGATAAGCTGGAGACTCCGCAACTTGATGACATGGTAGAATCGGAAACCGGCGATGAAAATGCAGAATCTCAAAGTGAGTCCGGTATTGAAATAGGCGAAGAAGTAAAGGAAGAAGAAATTGATCTGGATTCCATTGCTGAACGCACTAAACCAAAACGAAAATACCAACTTCCGCCTGCAGACATTCTTGAAACACCCCCAACCATTCAGAGCGGATTAACCAAAGTGGAACTTGTAGATAGAGCCAATTTTTTAACACAATCCCTCAACACATTCGGCGTGGAAGGTCGAGTGGTAAATGTGAGTCCGGGGCCTGTCATTACATTATTTGAAGTAGAGCCAGCAGAAGGTGTGCGTGTAAATAAATTTGTTGCATTGGCAGACGACCTCGCGCGGGTAATGGAAGCTAGCAGAGTGCGTATCATTGCGCCAATTCCTGGAAAATCATCTGTTGGTATTGAGATCCCGAATAAAGATCCTGACACAGTTTATTTCAAGTCTGTGATCAGCTCCGAAAAATTTGTAAATACTAAATTCAAATTGACCTTGGCAATTGGGAAAACTACTTCCGGAGAAATTTCTACTTTAGAGTTAGAACAAATGCCGCATTTGCTGATTGCTGGTACCACCGGGTCGGGAAAATCTGTCTGCCTCAATACCATTGTTTGCAGTTTGTTATATTCGGCAGCGCCTGATGAAATTAAATTTGTAATTATTGATCCTAAAAAAGTGGAAATGACTCTCTATAGAGGGTTGGAAGGCTACCATCTTCTTGAAATGGATGATATCGATGAACCGATTGTGACTTCGCATGACCATTCTATACTTGCATTACGGTCCGTTGAAAAGGAAATGGAACGAAGGTACAATAAAATGGCAGATGAGACCGTTAGGAATATTTCTGAGTATAATTCGAAGATGAAAAATAATGGTAATCCTATCATGCCATATATTATTGTTGTGATTGATGAATTAGCAGATTTAATGATGATGAGTGCTCGTGATGTAGAGGCTCCCATTGCGCGTTTGGCGCAGCTTTCCCGTGCAGTTGGAATCCATTTAATTATTGCAACTCAGCGACCATCTGTAGATGTGATTACCGGTGTTATTAAAGCAAATTTTCCATCCAGAATTGCCTTTCAGGTGGCGACAAAAATTGATTCGAGAACTATTATTGACATGCAGGGTGCAGAAAAACTAATTGGTAAGGGCGATATGCTTTTTCTTGGCTCAGGGTCATCCGATCCGGTTCGACTTCATAATGCATTTATATCTTTAAATGAAATTGAGGCAATTGTTTCTCATGTAAAAGGTCAACCAAAACCTGAAGCACTTGTACTTCCATCTGTCCGTGAGGGAATAGTAGGTACCGGGGGATTTGATGGTGGAGGAGAACTGGACGAAATGTTCAATGAAGCTGTCAAACTTGTGGTGACTCACCAACAAGGGTCTATATCGCTTCTTCAGCGCCGACTTAAATTGGGGTATTCTCGCGCAGCAAGAATTATTGACGAAATGGAACAGGCTGGAATCGTCGGTCCATTTACAGGTAGTAAAGCAAGAGAGGTTTTAGTCGATGAAACATATATAGAAAGTCTAAATCCCTAATTAGCTTGACTAATCGTTTTTCTATTCTACCTTTTATTTTTGTTTTTTCTCTCGGTGCTAAGCCAAGCTATATTGATTCTTTGCGCAAAGCATTGACGGATCCACCTGGAGTAGAACTTTCCTTCACTGTCGATCAGACGATGCAAGGTGAAACCTGGCTAGGAAATGGCACGATAGAAATTATTGGCAAGAATCGCTATTTTGCGTCCATTGGTGATCAAGAAATCAAAGTAGAGGGACGTGACGTTCAAACCTGGAACAAGTCATCTTCGCAACTCATTAAGGATACATTATATGAAGGCAATGTGAATATTATTTCGCTACTTAATGAGGATGGAAATAAAATCATTATTATGAATCAAATATTGAAACAGAACCACATAGTGATAGAGTTTACTGTTCCAGAAATGGAAACAAGCGGTACAATTCGAATGAGTGACAAATCTTTTCTGCCCACAAACATTACGCTAAAAAATGGACCTAAAATAAAAACTGTCATGACTATATTGGACACAAAACCCATCGGGAAAAAATCAAAATTCCATTCTTTCAATCCTGATGTAAATGAGAGGATAGACCTACGTGAATAAGTGGTTCAAATTATTAATTGGCATTCTAATGAGTGCGGGTGGCCTTTATTATGCCTTTAAGGACATGGATTTTGTCCAACTTGTAGATACGATTTCAAATGTGAATTACGGTTGGGTTGCGTTAGCGATGATTTTAATGGTTTTCTCTGTTGGTATTAGAGCAGAACGATGGCGGCTGATTTTGATGCCATTCGAATCGTTACAGTTTCATCCATTATTTGGTTCTACAATGGTTGGATATTTTGGAAATGGCGTTTTGCCGTTTCGCCTTGGTGAACTATTGAGAGCTTACAGTCTTTCTTCATACACAAAATTGACACCGTCTTCATCATTTGGTACAATTATTTTAGAAAGAATTTTGGATATGTTGGGTCTTGCGGCAATGATTGCAATTTTTGCGCCATCCCTTCAATCTGAAATGCTAAGTACAGAATTTCTTTTATTTGTTGGAGTAATATCACTTTTGATTTTTGTAGGAACCATTTGGTTAGGTAATAGCCATTCCAAATTTCATGAAAAGGTGATTCATTGGAAAATATTTGAATCTAAATGGGCACAGAAAATTTTATTCTCACTGAATAATGTATTGAATGGTATTACTGCTCTCAAAAATACGAAACACATCGGAATGATTGCATTTCATACCGTGTTTTTATGGGTGCTTTATTATATATCGGTTTGGTTAGTTGTAAAAGCAACCGGGATTAACCTGGGTTTTTCTGGAATGGGAATACTGCTTATTTCAACAACTCTTGCGATCACCATTCCATCAGCACCGGGATATGTTGGCACCTATCATGCAGCTGCAGTTTATATTTTGACAAATGTGTATGAGGTTGCATTAACTCATGCCCAAGCTTTTGCCGTCATCATTCATGCCATAGGGTTTTTCCCACTTTTGGTAATTGGTGCTATTTATTTCGTAAAAGGGTCTATTCGGATTGTTGATCTAAAAAAATCTGTGGTTCCTGATGAAAGCATATGATACTATATTTTTAGATCGTGATGGCACATTGAATCCTGATCCGGGTTACATCGCATCACTAAGAGATTTCACATTCTTTGATTTCGCACTACCTGCTCTACAAAAGCTAAAAGATAACCGGTTTTGTATCGTTACAAATCAATCCGGAGTTTCTCGGGGAATCATTGAGCAAAATGAATTGAATAAAATCCATCATTATGTCCAAACTGCTTTTAAGGATCACGGCTTGGACTTGCTTGATATTTTTGTTTGCAATGACCATCCGGATCATGCGACCGAGCGAAGAAAGCCGGGCACTGGCATGTTTTTTGAAGCCGCAAAAATATATGGGATTGATCTTGCTAATTCAGTTATGATTGGGGATGGAATTGCAGATATGGAAGCTGCACAATCTTTAATAATGGATGGAATCCTTGTTAGAACTGGAAAAGGATCTGAATCGGAATCTCATTTTATTAAATCTGAATTTCCAATAGCTGTGGTTGATAATTTAGAAAAAGCTGTAAATTGGATTTTATCCAAGGATTCAAAATGAAGATTGCAGTGATCATGGGTGGACATTCCGGAGAGCGAAATGTATCTCTAGATTCCGGAAAGGCAATTGCGGATGCATGTATTTCGTTAGGTCATGAAGTTCAAACTCTTGACATCAATATGGATCTCGTTTCCATTGTTCCCCAAATTAAATCAGTAGATTTAGTGTTTAACGGATTGCATGGGACGGGTGGCGAAGATGGAACTATTCAAGGGTTTTTAAAATCTCTTGATGTGCCATTCACCGGATCTGGGGTGGAAGCTTCAGCAATTTGCATGGATAAACGCGTATCAAAATCTTTAGCTGAAAACAAAGGAATTAAAACGCCTGACTGGATTTCAATTGGTAGCCATGAAAATATCCCGAATGAAATAAGCCTCAATTATCCACTTGTTGTAAAACCAAGTAGAGAAGGGAGTTCGCTTGGCTTATCCATTATTCAAGATCAATCCCGATTGCCCCAAGCAGTAGAATTAGCAAAACAGCATTCCGGTGTTGTATTAATCGAAGAATATATTCATGGGAAAGAAATCACTGTTTCCATCATTGGGAATGAAGCATTTCCAGTGGTTGAAATAACCCCATCGCATGAGTTTTATGATTATCAATGTAAATACACAAAAGGATTGAGCGATTATCTGTGTCCGGCGGACCTTACGGAAGAAACATCAATGCGAATTCAAGCAATTGCATTAGAAATCCATTCGATGATGAGATGTAGACATTATTCCCGGGTTGATTTTAGGATGGATGAAAAAGGTGATGCATATTTTTTAGAAATCAATACGCTTCCGGGAATGACTTCAACAAGTTTACTTCCGAAATCAGCAGAAGCAAACGGGCTGTCATTTATCAATCTGATTGATAAAATTATTCAACTAGCGGCGCATGGGTAAATACATACAATGAGCATTTCATTTTATAATTCAGCTACTCGTCGGAAGGAAACATTTGTTCCCTTAGAAAAAGGAAAAGTAAAGCTATACACTTGTGGTCCCACTGTCTATGATGACGCACATATTGGGAATTTTCGCACATTTTTGTTTGAGGATTTTTTGAAACGTTTTTTGATACTTCGCGGATTTAACGTTACTCACATAATGAATTTGACGGATGTAGATGATAAAACTATCAACAGGGCAAATGAAGAGGGGATAGGTTTAAAGACACTTACCGAAAAATTTATTAACAATTTCTTTCGAGATTCAGAACTTCTCAATATGTTACCGGCAGATGAATATCCGGCTGCAACAGATCATATTCCAATTATGATTGGCCTGATTCAATTACTGCTAAATAATAACCATGCTTATACCACGGATGATGGGTCAGTTTATTTTTCAATAAAGTCATTTAAGGATTACGGAAAATTGGCTCGTTTAGATTTGACTGGGCAGACCCAAACGAATCGCGTATCAACGGATGATTATTCAAAGGATAGCCTACAAGATTTTGCATTGTGGAAGTCATGGAAAAAAGAAGATGGCGATGTTCATTGGGATTCTCCGTGGGGGAAAGGTCGTCCCGGGTGGCATATTGAATGTTCTGCCATGTCTATGCATTACCTAGGCAATCATTTTGATATTCATTGTGGGGGAACTGACAATATATTTCCTCATCATGAAAATGAATTGGCTCAATCTGTTGCCGGGAATGGATCTGATTTTGTCAATGTTTGGATGCATTCAGAGCATTTATTGGTGGATGGTGGAAAAATGAGTAAATCGTTAGGAAATTTTTATCGATTAAAGGATCTTATAGGAAAAGGAATATATCCAGAAGCAATTCGATTGGCTTTACTCACCGGTCATTATAGATCACGGCTAAATTTTACCTTGAAAAAAGTGGCGGAATCGAAAAAAACTATTTCAAGAGTAATGGATTTTAAGGATCGGCTTGACTCTTTAAATCGTCAGGGAGATTTTACCAATGCAGAATTACCCATTGAATTCGATTCATTTGTTTTAGCTTTGGATAACGATCTAAATATATCAGAAGCACTTGCAGTTTTCTTTGAATGGATCAGGAAAATAAATACTAAATTAAATGATGGGAATATTTCAGCTGAGGAAATAACATCCGGACTGTATTTTTTAGATAGATTTAATTTTCTCTTTCAGATTTTTTGTGACGAGGATGATGTTCCTGAGGAAATAATGGATTTGGTTACTCAAAGAGAAAAATCTAGAAATAGTGAAAATTGGAAAGAGTCTGATCGGATCCGAGATGTATTGTCTCATAAAGGATGGCTTGTGGAAGACACTACGACCGGAACAAAAATAAAGAAACTTTAAGCTCAATAATTATTTTAAATTTATCTTTAATAGTTATTGTTACTATTATTTATCTTATATAATTTTCTAGGCTTTATTCGTACAGGTCGAGCCGAAGTGAAACAAAGAACAGATATTAATCAAAATTCTATTTGGATGAATCTTTTAGGATTTTTACGTCGTATAGTGGTATCTGAAATGGTTGAAATAACGGCTTCACTAGCGGAATTGTTAAAAAGATTTGCCGGTGTAGCTCAGTTGGTAGAGCAGCTGATTTGTAATCAGCAGGTCGGGGGTTCGAGTCCCTTCGCCGGCTCGATACGAAAAAACATTGGTAAGAAAAAATTTAGGACATCGATGGAAGAAAAAAAGAAAATTAATATTACCGGGGAGATGCCCGAGTGGTCAAAGGGAGCAGACTGTAAATCTGCCGGCGTACGCCTACGGAGGTTCAAGTCCTCCTCTCCCCACAACTACGCGAGCGTAGTTCAATGGTAGAACCCCAGCCTTCCAAGCTGGTGATGTGGGTTCGATCCCCATCGCTCGCTCAAATATCAAGGTGTGCCTACGTAGCTCAGTCGGTAGAGCGCGTCCTTGGTAAGGACGAGGTCACCGGTTCAATTCCGGTCGTAGGCTCAGAACAATTATAAACAAGAAGGAGAACACACAATGTCAAAGCAGAAATTTGAGAGAACAAAGCCACATGTAAATATAGGAACGATAGGTCATGTAGATCACGGTAAGACAACCTTAACGGCCGCGATCACGATGACCCAAAGCGCCCGTGGTATGGCTG
>JABIDL010000004.1 GCA_018651745.1 Candidatus Neomarinimicrobiota bacterium
CAGCCATACCACGGGCGCTTTGGGTCATCGTGATCGCGGCCGTTAAGGTTGTCTTACCGTGATCTACATGACCTATCGTTCCTATATTTACATGTGGCTTTGTTCTCTCAAATTTCTGCTTTGACATTGTGTGTTCTCCTTACCCTAAGATGCTTTTCCATGTACTTGTTCAATAATTTCACTCTCCACCGACGAAGGCACCTGTTTGTATTTCGAAAATTCCATATGAAATACTGCTCGTCCTTGTGTGATGGACCTCAAATCTGTGGCATAGCCAAACATTTTGCTCAATGGAACATTTGCTTTTAAGATATGAGCTTGGCTTCTCTGTTCCATACTATCTATATTGCCTCGACGAGAATTAATGTCTCCCATTACATCCCCTAAATATTCCTCCGGCACTGTGACTTCTACTTGCATTAGGGGCTCCATAATTACCGGACCTGCCTTGCGACAAGCTTCTTGGATAGCCATTGAACCTGCAACCTTGAAAGCAATTTCCGAAGAGTCAACATCGTGATAAGAACCATCAATTAGATCAACTCGGACATCCTCAATGGGATACCCAGCAAGAATACCATTTTTTATTGCCTCTTCTATCCCCTGGCTAACGGGTTTGATATATTCTTTTGGAATTACACCACCCACAATTTTGCTTTCAAAGTGATATCCCTTACCAAGTTCATTTGGCTCAACATTGATCACCACATGACCATATTGACCTCGTCCACCAGACTGGCGAACAAATTTTCCCTCAATTTTTTCAACTGATTTGGTAATTGCTTCAGTGTACGCGACCTGCGGTTTACCAACATGCGCCTGTACTTTAAATTCCCTTAATAATCGATCTACCAGAATTTCCAAATGAAGTTCACCCATTCCGGCTATAATAGTTTGGCCAGTGTCTGGGTTAGTTGAAACGCGAAACGTAGGATCTTCTTCACTTAACTTCATTAGCGCTTTACTTAAATTATCTTGATCTGCCTTACTAGCCGGTTCAACAGATACTTCTACAACCGGTTCTGGAAAATCCATTGTTTCAAGCATTATAGGATTTTTTTCATCACATAAAGTATGACCGGTCTTTGTTTGCTTTAATCCTACAGCTGCTACAATTTCACCAGCAGAAACTTGATCCAGTTCTTCTCTTTTATTCGCATGCATCAATAAAATTCGACTGATTCGCTCGCGTTTTCCCGTATTTGGATTATAAATATATGACCCAGCTTTTATCATACCGGAATACACCCGCATAAAGGTCAATTGCCCGACAAAGGAGTCAGTCATAATCTTAAATGCTAACGCGCTGAAAGGATCATCTTTAGTCGTTTTCCTGACTTTGGAAATTTCTGAATCATTAACATCATAACCTTGGGTATCGCCAACATCTATCGGCGAAGGAAGAAAATCATTAATAGCGTCCAATAAGCGTTGAACCCCTTTATTTTTAAAGGCAGATCCAACAAAAGCAGGAACAAATGTATTATCAATACACCCTTTTCGCAGAGCTGATTTTATTTCGTCAGACGATATTGGTTCTTCAGCGATATATTTTTCGAGTAAATGTTCATCGTACGTAGCAGTCTCTTCAATTAAATGATGTCGCCACTTTTCTGCCTCTTGGATCATATCGTGAGGGATATCCGATTCTTCGTATCGTTCACCCAACGTGGATTCATTGTATAAAATTGCTTTCATAGTTAACAGGTCAATAATTCCGGTAAACATATCCCCGGATCCGATGGGAAGAGTTATTGGCAACGGGTTGGTTCCAAGGCGTGACTTAATCATTTCGAGTACATTATAAAAATCTGCGCCAACTCTGTCCATTTTATTGACGAAAGCAATGCGTGGTACATTATACTTATCCGCTTGACGCCAAACTGTTTCACTTTGCGGTTCCACACCCCCAACGGCACAAAAAACCGCAACAGATCCATCTAGTACCCTAAGCGACCGTTCCACTTCCATAGTAAAATCAACATGCCCCGGAGTATCAATGATATTAATCCTGTGATCATCCCAAATTGCAGTGGTAGCTGCAGAAGTAATCGTGATTCCGCGTTCTTTTTCCTGATCCATCCAATCCATCGTTGCAGCACCATCGTGCACCTCACCGATCCTGTGAGTTCTACCGGTATAATAGAGGATTCGTTCAGTTAAGGTGGTTTTCCCGGCATCGATGTGTGCCATAATACCAATATTTCTAACTTTATCTAATTGAATGTGTTTCATAAATCAAATTTATCTAAAATGGGCAAATGCCTTGTTAGCTTCTGCCATTCTATGCGTATCGTCTTTCTTTTTGATTGCTCCGCCTTCTCCATTTGCAGCCGCAATTAACTCTGCTGCCAATTTTTCAGCCATGGGCCGACCTTTTCTCCCTTTGGCCGCATTAATTAACCAGTGTGAAGCCAGAAAAAATCGTCTGTTCCTTGGAACTTCAATCGGCACTTGGTACGTGGCACCACCAATTCGGCGCGATTTTACCTCTAACATAGGCGATGTGTTTTCAACAGCCTTTACAAACACTTCCAAGCCATCAGATTTAACCCGATTTTTAATCACATTCATAGATGAATAAAAAATTTGTTCTGCCATTCCTTTTTTTCCACGGACCATTAAAAAATTGATGAATTTTGCCACATTCAAATCATTGTAAACTGTGTCCGGTAAAATTTGTCTTTTTTCTGGTCTACGTCGTCTCATATTTTATTTAGGTTTTTTAGCGCCATATCTTGACCTACTTGATTTCCTGTCGGATACACCGGCAGTATCAAATGTACCACGTACGATATGATATCGAACTCCAGGCAAATCTTTCACACGGCCACCCTCAATAAGAACAATGCTATGCTCTTGAAGATTGTGCCCCTCTCCCGGGATATACGCCGATACTTCAATCCCATTTGTGAGACGAACACGGGCCACTTTCCGCAAAGCAGAATTCGGCTTTTTAGGCGTTGTCGTATAAACCCTTGTGCAAACTCCACGCTTTTGAGGGTTACTTTTTAGCGCAGGAGTAGCTGTGGATTTCTTAACCCGCTTACGTCCTTGTTTAACTAGTTGATTTATTGTCGGCATTTTCGTTTCCTATAAAGCCTACAAAAATACAGAATATTTGTACACATCGTCAATTTATTTTTCAATGATTACACTATTTCTTTTTCTTCTAAAAATGGGTCGGATTCCACATCCGGTTGCGCATTTTCGCTTACAACCAATAAATCCTGAAGTCCGGGCGATCCAGTTCCCGCAGGAATCAATCTTCCCACTGCTACGTTTTCTTTCAATCCTCTGAGGTAGTCCGTTTTTCCCTCTGCTGCTGCATTGGTCAATACGCGCGTAGTCTCCTGAAATGATGCAGCTGAAATGAAGCTTTCAGTATTCAGTGAAGCTTGCGTAATCCCCATTAATAGTGGATCAAAAGTTGCCGGATTAGTTTTGTGGGTAGTGATTGGTTTCTCACCTTTCTCTTTAAGATCTTTGTTTACATCTCTGACTTCAGTTTTATCCACTAGCATTCCTTCTTCAAAATCTGAGTAGCCGGGCGAATTAATAATTACCTTTTTGAGGATAGCATCGTTTGTTTCGAAAAACTCAGCTTTATTGATACGATCCCCGGGGAGAAAGTGAGTATTCCCGGGATCTTGAACACTAACTTTTTGCATCATTTGCCTAACAATAACCTCAATGTGCTTATCATCTATCTTTACACCTTGAAGCCGGTAAACTTCTTGGATCTCATTCACAAGGTATTCCCGTACTTTTCCCGGACCTAAAATATTTAGAATATCAACTGGAGAAGTGGATCCTTCACATAATGGTAAACCAGCTTTAATCATGTCTCCTTCATGAACGAGAACATGCTTTCCGTAAGGAATGTTGTATTTCTTTACCTCTCCATCTTCACCTTCTACATGAATTTTTCTTATGCCTCGCTTGGTTGCGCCAAAAACGATTTTCCCATCTATCTCAGTAACAACCGAAGGATTTGTAGGTGTGCGAGCTTCAAATAATTGAGTCACACGCGGAAGACCACCGGTAATATCCCGGGTTTTTCCTATATCTCTAGGAATTTTTACAAGAGTTTGACCTCTGGATACTTTATTTTTATTTTCCACAATCAAAGTTGCATTTACCGGAAGGATTGTACCCCCCGCTAAGATATTTCCTTTTTTATCTGTAATCTCAATGTGTGGACTAAGTCTACGATCTTTTGCTTCAATGATTACCTTCTGTTTTTTACCACCTTCCACTGCTTCCACCTGGTAAGTTTCGTTCGGAATTAAGTCTTTCAGAAAAATATATCCAGACTGTCTCGCAAGAATAATATCCGTGTAAGGATCCCATTGGAATAAAATGGTACCTGCTTTGATCTTTTCCCCATCCGCGACCAACATATTAGCACCATAAGGAACATTGTATTCAACTCGAGGGCTATTATTTTCATCGAGTATTGCAAGTTTTGAATGTCTCACCATACATCTAACTACTACATTGCCAACCTCATCTACAGTTTCGGCAACATCAAGATTCTCGGAATACTTAATGGTTCCATCCCGTTTTGTTCTCATATCAGACTTTTCAATAATTCTTGTTGCTGTACCACCTATATGAAAGGTTCTCAAAGTTAGCTGGGTACCAGGTTCGCCAATACTCTGGGCTGCTTGAATACCAACCGCTGATCCTTGGTCAATCAATTCATGTGAGGATGGATTCCAACCATAACAATTTGCGCAAACTCCTCTGAGAGATTCACAGGTTAACACCGAGCGAATTCTAACAGATTCGATATTTGTTTCAGAAATAATTTCCGCTGCTTCCTCTCTTAAAAGCGAACCGGATTTGATTTTAACCTTGCCGTCAACAATAAAATCGTCCAGAAGGGTTCGCCCAAGAATTCTATCCGATAATGGTTCAATAATTTCTTCACCTTCTTTAAGATCAGAAAGCAATAATCCATTAATGGTACCACAGTCCACTTCATAGATAACAACATCTTGTGCTACGTCAACTAACCGACGCGTTAAATAACCCGCATCAGCTGTTTTCAGAGCTGTATCCGCAAGCCCTTTTCGAGCGCCATGAGTGGAAATAAAATATTCCATTACAGATAAGCCTTCTTTGAAATTGGATGTAATCGGCGATTCAATAATTTCACCCTTACTACCGGTCATAGTCTTTCGAGGTTTTGCCATTAATCCACGCATACCTGCAAGCTGTTTAATCTGGTCCTGACTACCACGCGCACCAGAATCAGCCATCATAAAGACAGGGTTAAATCCCTGATTATCATCTTGAAGTTCATCCATCATCGTCGCTGCGACCTCATTTGTTGCGTGGGTCCAAATATCAATGACTTTATTGTATCGTTCACCATCCGTAAGGATGTGTCGTTTAAATTTATCATGAATATCATCAACATTATTTTGAGCTGAATCAATAATATGATTTTTCTTTTCCGGAATCATAATATCAGATATTGAAATAGAACTTCCACTTTTAGTGGCAATTCTGAATCCTAATTCTTTTAAATTGTCCAGAAAAATAACCGTTTTGAAATTCCCCGATGTCAGGTAAGTCCGATTCACGACATCCTCAAGTTTTTTCTTGGTGATTAATTCATCAACAAATTCCATTTCATCGGGTAAAATTGAATTGAAAATAACGCGTCCAACCGTTGTGTCTTTGTGCCATTTATTTTTATGTCTAACATTTATAACGGCATGTACATCTACTGTTTTATTTTCAACCGCCAGAAGTACTTCGTTGAAAGAACCAAAGCTATTGCCTTCGCCCTTGCAATTTGTTCGCTGGCGAGTTAGATAATAACATCCCAACACCATATCTTGCGATGGAATGGCCAATGGTTTCCCATTGGCAGGGTGAAGAATATTATGACTTGATAGCATCAAAATTCGGGATTCCAATTGCGCCTGAACCGATAAGGGGACATGAACCGCCATTTGGTCACCATCAAAATCTGCATTAAAAGCAGCACAAACTAGGGGATGAAGATGAATTGCTTTACCATCTACTAAGACCGGTTGAAAAGCCTGAACTCCCAATCTGTGAAGTGTAGGTGCTCTGTTCAATAGTACAGGGTGATCTTGGACCACATATTCCAAAACTTTATAAACAATCGGCTCACGATTTTCAACCATAAGCTTTGCACCTCTTGGCGTTTGAGCATAACCCCGAGCAATTAATTCATGAATCATATGCGGCTTAAACAATTCCAAAGCCATATTTTTTGGAAGCCCACATTCGTTCAACTTTAGTTCAGGTCCAACTACAATGACAGACCTTCCAGAATAGTCCACGCGCTTACCCAACAGGTTCTGACGAAAACGCCCCGGCTTCCCTCGAAGCATATCAGAAATAGATTTTAACGGGCGCCTCGTACCTGAACGAATGGCTGTTTTCCGTCTGTTGTTATCAAACAATGCATCCACCGATTCTTGAAGCATTCGTTTTTCATTACGAAGAATGACATCCGGAGCCTTTATTTCCATAAGTTGCTTTAAACGATTATTCCGAATAATAATTCTGCGATATAAATCGTTCAAATCACTTGCTGCAAATCTTCCACCCTCTAAAGGAACAAGAGGTCGTAATTCCGGTGGAATCACGGGGAGGATTGATACAATCATCCATTCAGGTTTGTTAATTTTTTTCTTTCCGGCATCCGCTATAAATATATTGACTATACGGAGTCGCTTAAGGGCATCCCCTCTTTTCTGTTTAGATTTGGATGTTTTGGCAATTTCTTGAAGTTCATTTTTCAATTGCACCAAATTGATACGCGACAAAATTTCTTTCATAGCTTCGCCGCCCATGGTGGCGTAAAAAAAGTCTTCTTCGTCCCTTTCTTCCTCGGAAACAGAGTCAAATCCATACAATTGTTCTAATTCCATGTATTCAAATTCATCAATGATTTCCAACATTTCTCTTCCACTTTTCCCGGGCGTAATAATCAAGTATGCTTCATAATAAATAACCCGCTCGAGTTCTCGCGTACTAAGACCAATAAGATAGCTGAGTTTGCTCGGTATTGACCGCAAATACCAAATATGCACCACAGGCACAGCGAGCGTAATATGCCCCATCCGATCGCGGCGGACTTTTTTTCGTGTTACTTCAACACCGCACCGATCACAAATAATTCCTCTGTACCGGATTCCTTTATATTTACCACAATGGCATTCGTAATCTTTGACTGGCCCAAAGATTTTCTCACAAAACAAACCATCTTTCTCAGGTTTATATGACCGATAATTGATGGTTTCTGGTTTAAGAGTTTCACCATAAGATCGAGCTAGAATCATCTCTGGAGATGCTAAGCCAATTGTTATCGATGAAAAATCTTTGGAAGTATCTACTGCTGTTGATTGTATGAACGTCAAAGTACGCCTCCCTTATTCCAATTCAATGTCTAAGCCCAAACCCTGAAGCTCCTTAATAAGGACGCTAAAAGATTCCGGTGTTCCAAATTTAGGTAAACTCTCACCTTTTACGATAGCATTGTACACTTTTGACCTGCCATCAACATCATCCGATTTAACAGTGAGAATTTCCTGCAATGTATGGGCGGCACCATACGCTTCGAGGGCCCAACATTCCATTTCTCCGAACCGCTGACCACCAAATTGAGCTTTTCCACCCAACGGCTGTTGCGTAATCAGAGAATAAGGTCCCGTCGAACGAGCATGCATTTTATCATCCACCATATGGCTCAATTTCATCATGTAAATGCAACCGACTGTAATGGGGTTATCAAAATGTTCACCAGTACGCCCATCAATTAAAGCTGTTTTCCCAGATACAGGAAGCTTTGCCTTCTTAAGTTCATTTTCGACTTCTTCTGGTCGTGCACCGTCAAAAGCCGCTGTATCATAATGAAGCCCAAGAGCTTTACCTGCCCATCCAAGCATCGTTTCATAAAGCTGCCCAAGATTCATACGTGAAGGAACACCAAGCGGATTTAAAACGATATCGATTGGGGTTCCATCTTCCATGAAAGGCATATCTTCTTCCGGAACAATCGTTGCCACAACACCTTTATTCCCATGACGTCCCGCCATTTTATCTCCGACCTGTACTTTGCGCTTGCTAGCAACATAGACTTTTGCAAGGCTCAGAATCCCTGGCTGAAGTTCATCGCCAATTCTGATTTTAAAGATACTCTTTTCAAGATTATTTTCTATTTTTTTCCATTCAGTTTTATAGGATTTCCAAACCGACTTAATTTTTTTCCAGGTTTTTTCATTTTCAACCCATGGCTGATCTAGAGCAAATCGTTCAAGGTCATAACTCAGAATTCTTTTCTGAGTCATTTTTGTCCCTTTTTTAATTATGGTTCGTTTTTTTAAAGATCGAATTCCAAGGGAAACTTCACCTTTCAATAACTCCAAGAGTTTTTCATCGCGAGCAATTTTCAAAGCTGCTTTTAAATCGCGCGCCTCTTTTTGAAGCTTATCAATCATTTGCCGCTCTTCAGATCTGGTAGATCGTGCACTTTTTTCAAAGAGTTTTGTGTTCACCACAACGCCCTTAATACCAGGATCCGCTCGTTTTGAAGCATCTTTTACTTCACCGGCTTTTTCACCAAAAATCGCTCGAAGTAGTTTCTCTTCTGGCGTTGGGTCCGTTTCACCTTTCGGAGTGACCTTCCCGATGAGGATGTCACCTTCCATTACTTTGGCGCCAACACGGATGATTCCATTTTCATCAAGTTCCTTGGTGGTATCCTCACTAACGTTTGGAATTTCCGCAGTCAATTCTTCTTGTCCGCGCTTTGTCTCCCTTACCTCCAAATCAATTTCACTGATATGGATACTTGAAAACGAATCATCCTTAACCAAACGTTCGCTAATAACAATCGCATCTTCAAAATTGTATCCACGCCAAGGCATGAATGCAACCATTAAATTGCGACCCAAAGCCAATTCTCCATTTTGAGTTGAAGTACCATCTGCAATTACATCACCTTTTTTCACTTTTTGTCCCGCTTGCACGATGGGCCGTTGGTTCTGACATGTATTTTGGTTCGTACCAATTATTTTTCTTAATGGAACTTCCACCAAATTTTCACCTTGGACTAAACTGAGACTATCTAAAATCTCAGATGTCTTTATCACGATTTTTTCAGAATCAACATAATGAATTCTTCCCTTCATCGGAGACATGATTGCAGATCGGGAATCGCGCGCTATTTTACCTTCAATACCTGTTCCAACTATGGGTCGTTCCGGGTTCATAAGCGGAACTGATTGCCTCTGCATATTGGAACCCATTAAAGCACGATTCGCGTCATCATGTTCTAAGAATGGAATCAATGCAGCAGCAACACTTAAAATCTGATTCGGAGCAACGTCCATAAAATCAATATCCAAGGGAGAAACCATTGGAAAATCGCCCTTCATTCTTGCGCGGACCAACTCGTTGGTCAGCATTTTTCGATCATCCATCTCTTCATTAGATTGTACAATCATTGATCTGTCTTCATCATCTGCAGAGAGGTAAGAGATTGTATTTGTTGCGTAAGAACGTCCTTTCTTTTGAATAACTCCTCTATAAGGAGCTTCAATAAATCCATGATCATTCACTTGGGCAAGTAATGCCAATGATGATATAAGACCAATGTTTGGACCTTCCGGTGTTTCAATCGGACACAATCGGCCATAATGTGTATAATGAACATCGCGCACCTCAAATCCGGCGCGTTCACGAGTTAGTCCGCCAGGTCCAAGTGCAGAAATTCGACGCTTATGCGTAACCTCAGCAAGAGGATTAGTCTGATCACCAAACTGCGATAATTGACTTGTCCCAAAAAATCCATTAATAACAGTAGTTACTACGCGGGAATTGATCAGATCTTGAGGTGTAATACTTTCTTGTTCTCTCAGATTCATTCGCTCATGAATAGTTCTAATCATTCGGCTGAGAGCAATATTAAACTGATTGGTTAATTGTTCGCCGATCGTCTTGACTCGCCTGTTTCCTAAATGATCAATATCATCCGTACCGCGCTCACCTTTTCTAAGGTCTATCAATATACTCAATACTCCGATAATGTCATCCATAGTCAGAGTAGTTTGCTCAACCGGCACATCCAAATTGAACTGTTGATTTAGTCTATAACGACCGACTTGGCCTAAATCATATTTTTTGGGACTGAAGAAAATTCGTTCAATAAATTTCTGAGCCGTTTCAAGATTTGGCGGTTCACCGGATCTTAAAAGTTGATAAACAGCCGAAAGTGCTTCCTCAGTATTATGGGTTGGATCTTTTCGAATCGTATTTGTCAAAAGCATCGCACGAAAATCCTTATTTGCATCTGCAACTTGGACCGAGTCAATTTTGGCGGCCTGAAGACCTTCCAAAACTTCTGAATTGATTTCAGTTCCACCTTCATAATAGATCTCACCAGTTTCTTCATTCACCACATCTTCGACTAATGACGTACCAATCGCTTCTTCTGCTTTTTTCCCCTTTAGTTTGGCAGTTTTTATACATTCAAATACTTTAAAAATATCAGCATTCGTCGAAAAGCCGAGCGCACGCAATAACATTGTTACAGGAAATTTTCTACGCCTGTCAATAATTGCAAAAAGGCAATCATTGATATCAGTAGTAAAGTCTACCCACGACCCACGAAAAGGAATAATTCTTCCTTGGAAAAGTTTCGTTCCGTTCGGGTGAATGGATTCATCAAAAAATACACCCGGAGATCGCTGAAGCTGAGATACAATCACACGCTCTGCACCATTGATGATGAATGTTCCCTTTTCAGTCATATATGGCAAATTCCCAAAATAAACATCCTGTTCGATACTTTGTTCGTATTCGTTTTTATTAGATTCATCGGTAATGTGTAAAACAAGTCGAACTTTTAGCGGTACCGAATAGGTAACCCCCCTATCAATACACTCCGCCGGTGTATATTTTGGTAAACCCAAAAAATAATTATTATACTCAAACACATAGTTTCTGTGGGAGTCTTCGATTGGGAAAGTCGCTCGCAATACTTTCTCAAGACCGATATCTTTTCTCTGGCCTTCAAATACATGTTCTTGAATAAACTGTTGAAAAGAATCAGTCTGGATCGCCAAAATGTCCGGCATTTCAACGATAGACGGAATCTTTGAAAAGGATACACGGTTCCCTTGGTTATTTTCAGTGGCTTTCAATTAAGCCTCCTTATTTTTTTGTTTAATGATGTAGATTGGTTGAATTGAAAATCGAAGGATTACTGAAGCTCTACCGTAGCGCCGGCTTCTTCCAGCTTTGCCTTAATTTCATCCGCTTCTGCCTGACTTACGCCTTCTTTTACAGCTTTTGGTGCAGAATCCACAAGTTCTTTTGCTTCTTTCAATCCAAGATCTGTGATAGCTCGAACAGCTTTAATGACATTTATTTTTGCTTGTCCAATTTCAGTCAACATAACATTGAACTCAGTCTGTTCTTCTTCGCCTGCGGAATCGCCACCAGCTGGGCCTGCTGCTGCAACAGCCATTGGAGCGGCTGCGGTAACACCAAACTTGTCTTCGATTTCCTCGATGAGGCCAGAAAGCTCCATCATATTGGCTGATTCCAAATACGTTAATACGTCTTCTCTTTTAATCTCGGCCATGAGTGTTTACTCCTTTTCCTTAAGAATTATGATTTTAGGTTTTTTAATTGATTTAAAGCATTGACCAAATTTGTCATTGGACTACTTATTGTCCGTGTAAATTTCGTAACAGGTTGGGCCAGCATGCTCAAGAGTTTTGCTAACAATTCATCCTTCGATGGTAGCGAGGCTATCCGTTTGAATTCAGAACCGTCAAGAAATTCACCTTCGAATAGAATTCCTTTTACTGTAGGAAGGTCATTCTTCTTACTAAAATTTTTAATTACTTTTGCAGGCGCAGTTGGGTCATCGTACGTCAATGCAATAGCCGTTGGACCACTTAAAACTTCATCCACACCTTCTATATTGCTATTTTTTGCGGCTAATTTTAATAGGGTATTTTTTGCAACTTCATAATCTACAGACGCTTCAAAAAATTGAGATCTAAGTTCGGTAATACTTAAGACGTCCAACCCTAAATAATCCGTGAAGTAAATTGCTGAAGCTTTCCCAAGCTTCTCTGTTAATCTTTCAACTGCTTCAATATTTATATTACTTGGCATAATTTTACCTGATTTTTGATTTGTCGAGTTTGATTCCGGGCCCCATACTAGAGGACAAGGTTATTTTTTTCAAATAAGTTCCCTTCACTGCAGCAGGTCTTGCCTTTATTATGGTCTCGTATATTTTTTTAATATTGTCAGCGAGGGCATCATTTTCAAAAGACATTTTCCCGCAAATCACGTGGGCAATTCCAAATTTATCTAACCGGATTTCAATTTTTCCAGATTTAATTTCTTGTACAGCTTTTGCAACATCCATTGTAACTGTTCCGCTTTTAGGGTTTGGCATGAGCCCTTTTGGTCCGAGAACTTTTCCAAGCTTTCCCAATTCTGGCATCATATCCGGCGTTGCAATGATAGTATCTATTTCAGCCCACCCTGATTTTATTTTTTCAAGGTATTCTTTATTTCCGACAAAATCCGATCCGGCTTCTTCAGCTTCTTTTTCTTTCGGCCCTTGCGTGATAACCAATACTTTCACCTCTTTTCCAGTGCCGCTTGGGAGAGACGCAGTAACGCGAATATTTTGATCTGCATGGCGCGGATCCACACCAAGACCAATCGACAACTCAATCGTTTCATCAAATTTGGCGAATGATAAATCTTTTAGTAGTGAAATAGCATCACCTAGAGAATATTCTTTCATTCTATCTAATTTTTCCTCAAATGATTTTTGATTTTTTGTTTGACTCATCGAGCAATCTCAATTCCCATACTTCTGGCAGTGCCGCGTATCATTTCCATCGCATTTTCTACGGTATTAGCGTTTAAATCTTCCTTTTTTAATTCTGCAATATCTCTGAGATCATTTTCCGTAACCTTTCCAACTTTTTTACGATTTGGCTCACCAGATCCTTTGTCAATTTTGGCAGCTTTTTTCAATAATACAGCTGCTGGCGGCGTTTTGGTGATATAACTGAAACTCCTGTCAGCAAACACTGTAATCACCACAGGAATAATCATTCCCGCTTGATCTTGGGTTGCCGCATTAAACGCCTTACAGAATTCCATGATGTTTACACCATGCTGCCCAAGAGCGGGGCCCACGGGCGGCGCAGGATTTGCCTTTCCGGCAGGAATCTGAAGTTTAATAAATCCTATTTCTTTTTTTGCCATAACTTATTTCTCCAATTCTACTTGAAGGAAATCTAATTCTATAGGCGTAGGTCGCCCAAAAATACTAACTGAAACCTTAACTTTTTGTTTTTCATTATTGACTTCTTGAACAAATCCATTGAAATCCAAAAAAGGTCCATCTACAACCTTTACAGAGTCGCCAACACTGTAAGGCTGGGAAACCATATCCTTACCTTCTCTGCCTTCAACTTCACCCAAAATTCGAGTTACTTCATTAGGTCTTAATGGCTGAGGCCTTTCCTTGGAACCAACAAAATTGAGGACTCCATCCATATTCTCAACTACATACCTGACTTCTTTTTCCATATTCATTTTGACTAAGATATACCCGGGGAAAAACACTTTATTCCGAATTTTTTTCTTACCATCTTTCATTTCTACAATATTTTCTGAAGGAACCAATACATCGGCCACCTTTTCTTTAAGATTTCCCTGATCAATCTCAAGCAGAAGGGAATCTCTTATTTTTTTTTCCTTCCCAGAAATCACTCTTAATGTGTACCAATCCATGTTTATAAAATGACTTTCATTATTCCCGATAAAATCCTGTCAACAAAAAACAGGAAAATTCCTAACATCAAAGCAAGCCCGAGCACTACAAATGTAGATCCCTTTAGCTCTTCCCATGTCGGCCAAGAAACTTTGCTCATCTCAAACTGCACGTCAGAAAAGAATTGTTTTATTTTCTTTACCATGACTATTAATAAACTTTGCTATCCGCTTATCTTAGCAGGTGAGGCAGGACTTGAACCCGCAACCCTCGGTGTTGGAGACCGATGCTCTACCAATTGAGCTACTCACCTAATATTCCACCGATCAATTTTTATCACCGCTTATTTTGTCTCCTTAAACAAGACGTGTTTCCTTACAACCGGATCGTATTTTTTGTACTCAATCCGGTCTGGATGTTCGCGCTTGTTTTTGGTAACCGTATATCGGTAGCCAGTCCCTGCTGAACTTTCAATTTGAATAATAACCCGTTTGCTGTTTCCAGCCATTATTTTACTCCAATATTTCGGTAACGACACCGGCGCCCACAGTATGGCCACCTTCTCTTATCGCAAACCGAAGTTCCTTATCCATTGCAATTGGGGTAATCAAGGTACCCGTCACTTCTACATTGTCGCCAGGCATCACC
>JABIDL010000005.1 GCA_018651745.1 Candidatus Neomarinimicrobiota bacterium
AAATAATTCGTGTTTTTTTTCGTGCAATTTGTGGACAGGAAGTTTTTTTCAATAGAGCGGATATTTCGCCATTTTCTTTGGCGCAAAGAAAACGGCTGCAAAAGAAACAGTCGCTGTGAGAAAATCAAACGATTCTGCACTGTTTTTCGTTAAGGAATTAAACTCACCTCCTATCGTCGGTTCAGACAGTAATTCCTTCTTATCCTCAAAACACCTTGAATCTAAATGTTGAATTTTCTCAAGGCGACAAAAAGGCTGAACACCGTTAAACCACATTCTAAATAGTCAATAGCCATCTGCTCACAGTTCACCCATCACAATTTACAGCTCACTCATCACCGTTCACATACTTGTCCGGCGAAGTGAATACGAAGACGGATCAATAGTAAATAGTCAATTCTTAAACACTCGAACACTCGAACACCTTAACACTTTTGTCTTAACACTTTTTCCGGTTTTTTCAATTCTCAATAATCAATAATAATGTCCGCCGAATCAAATAGATTAAAACTAGAAGCATTTAATTATAAATCTTGGCAGTTGACGGAACGTCAAATCTGCGATATTGAATTATTGCTAAACGGTGCCTTTGCGCCAATATCGGGCTTTTTGACAGAAGAAGATTACCGGTCCGTTTTAAAAACGATGCGGTTAAAAGACGGTTCGCTTTGGCCCATACCGATTACATTGGATGTAACCCATGATTTCGCAAAAGAAATTTCTGTGGGTGAAAAAATAACCCTGCGGGATCACGAAGGCTTTGCCATCGCCGTTTTGAGCGTAAGGGATATTTATAATCCCGATTTTAATGAAGAAGCACAAACCGTTTATGGAACGACAGACGAAACCCATCCTGCGGTAAATTATTTAATGAACCATAGTAACCCCGTTTATCTTGGTGGAACGTTAGAGGAAATTTCTTTGCCCCATCATTATGATTACACAGAGAATCGCCACACACCGGCAGAACTTAAAACAGTTTTTAAAGAAAAAGGGTGGAACAAGATTGTAGCGTTTCAAACCCGGAATCCACTTCATCGGGCGCATGTGGAAATGACTATGCGCGCTTCACAAGATTTAAACGCAAAACTTCTAATTCATCCGGTGGTGGGCATGACCAAACCCGGCGATGTGGATCACTACACTCGCGTTCGCTGTTATCAGCATGTACTTCCAAAATACCCAAAAAATACTGCCATGATGAGTTTACTGCCTCTTGCCATGCGCATGGGAGGACCTCGAGAAGCATTGTGGCATGCGCTCATTCGGAAAAATTTTGGCTGTACACATATTGTGGTTGGCAGAGATCACGCCGGTCCCGGGAATGATAAAGACGGGAACCCATTTTACGGACCTTATGCTGCGCAGGAATTACTCATGAAGCATCAGGATGAAATCGGGATTGAAATGGTACCGTTCAAGTTTATGGTGTATTTGCCGCAGGAAGATAAATATGAAGCGATAGATACCATTGAAAAAGGAACGGATTTTCAAACGATTTCGGGAACTGAGCTGCGGGAATTATTAGATCAAGGAAAGGGTATTCCGGAATGGTTTACTTACAAAGAGGTGGCACAAGAATTGGAATCATCTCGCCCGCCGCTAACTGAGCGTGGATTAACCATATTTTTTACTGGATTATCCGGATCGGGGAAATCGACACTTGCCAACGGACTTCTTGTAAAGTTGCTTGAAGACGGTAGCCGGCCCGTAACGTTATTGGATGGTGATATTGTTCGGACGCATCTTTCGAGTGAGCTGGGCTTTTCAAAAGAGCATCGTTCGTTGAATGTGCAGCGAATTGGTTTTGTAGCAAGTGAAATCACCAAAAATGGTGGGATTGCCATTTGCGCTCCCATTGCACCATATACGGCAGATAGAAGAGTCAATCGTGAGCTTATTAACCCATTGGGTGGATATATTGAGATTTTTGTCAGCACATCCTTGGAAAAATGTGAAGAGCGGGATGTAAAAGGATTGTATGCTTTGGCGAGGAAGGGCGTTCTAAAGGAGTTCACCGGAATTTCCGACCCATACGAAGCGCCGGAGGATGCAGAAATCGTGGTCAATTCCACCGGAATTTCACCGGAAGTATTGGTGGAAGATATTTTTAATCAAATCAAAGAATTGGGGTATTTATAAACCAGCAACCAGTATAGCCGGTTTGTTTTTCTTTTTTCAATAGAGCGGAGATGTCGCCATTTTCTTTGACACAAAAAACAATATTATCCACGAATGACACGAATAATCACAAATAACAAAAAAGAGACGATCTATATTCTTGCAGTAAACATTGATGAAAAATTATAATGCAACCGCTAACCACATACCAAAGCCATAAAAAAATAATTCGTGTTTTTTTTCGTGCAATTTGTGGACAGGAAGTTTTTTTCAATAGAGCGGATATTTCGCCATTTTCTTTGGCGCAAAGAAAACGGCTGCAAA
>JABIDL010000006.1 GCA_018651745.1 Candidatus Neomarinimicrobiota bacterium
AAAAATGGGTTTATTTCGGATTTAATGGAACGATGTCGGACACTGTAACGACCAGTGTAACGATTGAAGAATTTTCCGAATCAGGTCTTTGGGAATTACAGTATGGGTACGGGTATGACATAGTAAATAATCAAGTCTGGTTTTATGATACTGACTTAGACACCCTCGGAATAGATGCACAATTCTTTGTGATTAACCGGAATGATGATTATTCCGGTCCAACATGGCACGTATCCACTTCCGGCTCGGACAACACCGGCGACGGTTCCTATGATTTTCCCTTTGCTTCCATCCAGACGGCGATTGATTCATCCAGCGATGGCGACAGCATCTTGGTGGCGGAAGGAACATATAATGTGAACGATTTGACTGTTTCGGACAAATCCCTGACATTGAAAGGTGTGTACGGCCGCGATTTCACCATTCTCGATGGGGAGGATGCTCATCGGATTCTGACCGTTAACAATGCAAGTACCTATACTTTTAACATGAGTGGTTTTACGGTGACAGATGGTGACGCGCTGTCAAACTCCGGTTACGTGATGAGTGTGGAAGGCGGAATGGCGACATTCTCTGATATGATCCTGGAAGACAGTGGACAGAATACTGGGAACACACTTTTTCGGGGGAATGATCCTGATTCAACCACCTTTAAGAATTGCATTGTCAGAAACAATTCAGCAGAAAACGCCGCCGGTGTAGGATATGCAACATTAAAATATTGCCTTGTGTACGGTAATTCAGGATGGAACAACACGAATCCTGTTGAGGAATGTATCGTGATTAACTGTACTATTGTAAACAATGGTGGCGGTGCAGGAAATTCGTGGACGACTGGCGGGGCTACAAACAGCCAGATCGTGAATTCCATTATCCGTGAAAATGGAGGTGCAGGACAGATCTATTATTATTCCGGATCAACACTGACTGGTGTCACTTATTCAAATATTGAGGACGGATATACAGGAACTGGAAACATAGATGCTGATCCGCTTTTCACCGATCCTGATAGCGGTGACTTTTCACTTCAAGCAGAATCACCGGCGATAGACGCCGGCGACCCTAATTCCGATTATGATCCGGACGGCACCATCGCCGACATGGGCGCCTATTATTATCATCAATCAGCACAGCCTTCCAATGATAACTACTCCCTCAGCTTCGATGGGGTAGATGATTATGTAGATATTCCAAACCTGGTTGATGGCAGTACCAGTCTCACGATTGAAGCTTGGTTCAAATACGAAAATACGGATACATGGAGATGGATCTACGGCGGCGGTTCGGACTGGGTTGATGTTGGGGCCAGTGTTGCCAGTGGCGGGAATACAATCAGATATCATTTCAAGACCACAGACGGCAGCTTTTCCAATGGTGACGGGTCCATCCAACTTTCACCCTATAGGTGGTACCATTTTGCAATGACCTACGATGGCTCTGCTGTGAAGGGATACATTGACGGCCAGCTTGATTTTGAAACTTCATTTTCAGGGTCTGTTGAAACCAACCAAAACCAGATGATTGGCGCCGGTTACACCAATGCCGGTGAATTTTTCAAGGGCAATTTAGATGATGTCAGAATTTGGGGTTATGACAGATCCCAATCAGAAATTCAGGATAATATGTTTGATGTGGACCCAGCATCTGAGATCTACCTCGAAGGGTGCTGGACGTTTAACGAAGGAACAGGAGACACTACTTACGGACAAAGTAGCAACCCTCACGAAGCCGTAATCTACGGCGCTTCGTGGAGTACGGATGTGCCGGATTCATCAGTTAGTATTAGTCCGGAGCCAAACCTGCGAGTGAATTGGATGGAATCCATTTATCATGTCCAACCCGGTGACGAAATTGGCGATTCTATTTATGTGGAAATAATCAATGTTGGCGAAGCCGATGCCTCTAATTTTGATGTCGGGTTTTACATTTCAGAAGATAGTATTATAACAACTTCAGATCATCTCTTAACCGATGGGCGCGTAAATGTTACTTTTCTAGCCTCCGGTGATACGACGGTGATAGATTTACCTACCGATGTATCTGTCCCGAATGATTTACCTGACGGCATTTACTATTTCAGTCCTATCGTGGACGAATTCAATGTGGTTCAGGAATACGATGAGTCCGACAATTTCTGGCTGCATCACATGCGTATCGGCGATCCGGATTTTTCCCTCAGCTTCGATGGGGTGGATGATTATGTTGTCATCGCTGACGACCCCAGCCTAAATCCTTCTGATGCGATTACTGTCAGTGCTTGGATCAAGCCCTATTCCTGGGACGGCAACCGACGCGTTCTGCAAAAAGGTGCCGGAGACGAATTTATTTTGGAAGGCGAGGATAGCGATCATTTTGAATTTGTAGTAAACGGTCAGGGATATTCGGTGGAAACTGTGCTCCCACCCCTGAATGTTTGGACGCACGTGGCTGGTGTTTACAATGGCGATTACGCTTTTCTGTATATTGATGGACAGCTACAAGCAAGCACGTTTATTGGCCAAACTTTAACCACCACCACCGATCCGCTTTACATCGGCACCAAAAATGAAACATCACCGGACACTGATCATTTCAATGGATTAATTGATGACGTTCGTCTGTGGGGCCGCGCGCTGGATGAATCTGAAATTTTACCAAATATGTATTTTGAACCAAATTGGGATGATGATTTGCGACCAATCGCTTTTTGGCCTTTTCATGAGGGCGGTGGCGATTCTGTATATAGCTGGACTGAAAATATGCATCATGGATCAATTAACGGTGCTTCGTGGAGTGCTGATGTCCCGGATAAACCCACCGGATCCATTAATATAGAGTTCACCTCAGTCCGCCCCGATTCCGGCTACCTGTGGGTGGGGCTCTGGTTTCCCGGAAGCGATATTTATAATCGTGGTCCCGATGTTGGTCGAGATTCTATTTATGTCAATTTTGCAAGTCAATCCATGCAGACCATGTTATTTAACGGTCTTCCTGATGCCGAGGGATATATTGTCCGATCACGTTTTGATGCCATTGATTCTCCCACCAACGGCCCGGACGACTGTGATAACGGGTATGACCTGGAAGGCATTACCGATCCCATAAACATTTACCTTGGCGGCACAGTTTATTCCGATCTGGCACTGGATGAATGCTCCGGACCATACGAGGCTGGATCATCGTATTTTGGTACCGATTTCAGCCGCATTCGCGTATGGGAAGGAAATCCGGTCAATCCCGATGCAAACCAAAATGCTTTTGCCATTACCGGAGATCAAATCACAGTAGAAGCGTGGGTGTATCTCATGAACCTTCCGGTTGGCGATGGGTACGATATTGTTTTGCGTCCTTTCGGTGGAGGGGAAGCCCGCGGGTCCTATGGTCTGCATCTTCAATACGATGAACAGGGAAATCCGGTGTGGGCATTCAGCATTTCTGATACCGTTTCCAATATCGGTTATGTTTCAAGTTCGATGGTTTCGCAGGGAAGTTGGACCCACGTGGCCGGGACGTATGATGGTACCAGTATGAAACTTTATTTAGATGGAAACTTGCAGGCTGAAGTTCAATATACGGGTACGATTGGCTATGGTGACACCGGGTTTTATATCGGTGGATACTTGGGCGGACAAGATGATTTTTTTCACGGCATTATCCGGGATGTCAGCATTTGGGATGTATCTCGGCCCGGGGCAAGTATTCTGATAGATTTAACCACCCCGCCTACCGGGTCAGAACCCAATCTGCAAGGGTATTGGCCTTTGAATGAATTCACGGAATTCAATGGAAATTATCCAATTTCTGAGGATCATTCTCCAAATGAAAATCATTTATTTGTTCAGGGCAATGTTTCCATGGTGGATGCAGCGATTGGTGATCCAAATATTCTAATTGAACCTTGGGGTAACAATTATTATCAAGGAAATGGCGTTGAAAATGAACCGTTCAGGTTTGGTCCCGTTGTAGATGGCTGGCCACTGACATGGTCGTTATCAAGCGCACCGTCAGGAATGACTATTGATGCCAATGGACATATCGATTGGACACCATCAAGTAATCAAGATGGAACGTACATTGTGTATGTTCATGGTAGTAATTCCATATCTTCGGCCCAAAGTGAATTAAGAATTTTTGTAGATGAATTTCCGGTGGATTCCCGGGAACACAATAATAACAATGTTTCTTATAGCGTTATGAATAACGGCGTGCTTGGCGCTGACAGAGGAATCGGTACGGGATTCCAATTCAATGGGGAATTTGGGTTGTATGAAGGAAGCTTGATTATTGGGCAAACCGATTACCAGATTTCCGGTGCATTGTATGAACGTGAATTCGCCACCCGCAGCATGATGTCTGAAAGAACAAGCCCATTCAACGGATTCGACCAGGCATTTCAATCCGATTTTGATGACAGCCGGGTACAAAACCCCATTGGCGTGCACGTCTTCCAGAATTCTTATTCCAAATCCAATGCGCCTGATAATGATTATGTGATTATGGATTATGAGTTGATGAATACATCAGGCCAAGATCTTACAGGAATTTATATAGGGCTTGCAATGGACTGGGATGTGGGCGATTACCTCAACAATTCCGGCGGATTCGATCCGGATAGAAATCTCAGTTATGTGTATGAAACTTCAACCGGGCCCAATCGTGTCCAACGCTCAGAAGATGAAGGAATGCTGAAAAAAAGGAATTCTACTGATCGCAATGCTCGAACCTCACCAACATATTTCGGTGTATCTGCGCTAACGGATAGTGTTTCAGGTCATTATATTCAAATAGGGCAATTTGATTCGACTTATTTTTACCTCATGACGCACATCGAATCTCAAGACTCCGTGGGCGATGCAAGAGCATACTTATCAGTCGGCCCGTTTGATATTCCCGCTTACGACACGATTTCCACAATGTTTGCGGTGCTCGGAGGCGAAAACTTGGCGGATCTTCAGGCCAATGCCGATGCAGCCAAAATGGCGGTCATGTCTTCAGGCCCCGTCATTTCCGTTTATCCGGATTCACTTAATTTCACTGTATTCCCGCCGGAGAATGAGCAGTCGCAAACATTAACAATAGAGAATACCGGGAATGCGCCATTGGAAGTGCAAATAAGTACAGGCACACTTCCCGTCACCGATATAGATGGGAATGTCTATCAAACTATACAAATCGGCGACCAAGTATGGATGGCGGAAAATTTGAAAGTAACCAAATTTCGGGATGGAACTGACATTCCTACAGGCTACAACAACACAGATTGGTCAAATCTTTCAACCGGAGCCTATGCGGTTTACAATGATGACGAAACGAACGCCGACACCTACGGCTACCTTTATAATTGGTACGCCGTGGACGACAGCCGCATTATCGCCCCGGAAGGATGGCACGTATCCACGAATGATGAATGGACAGAATTAACAAATTATCTTGGGTTTAATGCAGGAAGTATACTTGCCGGTAATGCAGATTTATGGACTGATGGAAATTTAAAAAATAACGCAGAATTTGGGTCAAGCGACTTTATGGCCCTTCCGGGTGGCTACCGCAGTGGCTATATTGATAATTACAACTCTTTAGGAATGAATGGCAAATTTTGGACTTCAACGGAGGATTACAATGCTAACAATGGTTTTAGTTGGTATCTGAATTACAGTCAATCGTCGGTCATTTATTCTGCTAGCGGCAAGTCGTACGGACAATCTGTTCGTTGCGTCCAAGATCAAACTGCTGTAACTGCGGTAGTCGTATCGTCCCAGCGAGAAATTGCCAAGGATAAATCCGGCGTCTCAACAACCAATACCCAATTCCCAATACCCAATACCCGAACTTCCCGCACCGACTGGCTCACCCTTTCGGCTGACACGCTTACTATTCAGCCGGGAACTTCCGCTGACGTAACGGTAACGGTTAACGCCGCCGGCTTAGATCCCGGGGATTACAGCGACAATATAATGATCACCAGCAACGATTCCACAAACAGCAGTGTGAATATCCCGGTGAATATGAGCGTACTTTACAGTGGACCTTCAACATGGCATATCTCTACCGACGGTGATGATGCCGCCGGTGACGGCTCAGCAGAGTTGCCTTTTGCCAGCATTCAACACGGAATTGATATGGCAAATGACGGAGACAGCATTCTGGTTGATTCCGGAGATTTTAATGAAAATATATTTATGGGTAAAGATTTAGTATTAAAAAGTTTGTATGGACCGCAAATAACATCCATCATTCATTCTAGTGTGGATTATGCCCTTGTAACATTTTATGGCGGTGGTAATTCTAATTTGTCCGGGTTTTCTTTAAAAAATGGAAACCGGACAGGGCAGGGCGGTTCCGCAATTGATATCTATTCATCTGTCACAGATGTCTTTATTGATAACTGTATCCTTGAAAATAATGTTGCGCAATCTGCAGATGCTTGGGGTGGAACAATCCTTGTACATGGTGACAGTGTATCTTCTAACATTAAAATTTCAAATTCAATCCTTCGGAATAATACCAATAGCAATGGCTGCTCGGCCATCCGCATAGGCGATAATCTTGATCCGGTAAAAATAGTTAATACATTAATTGCTGATAATGACGGCCCGGCTGTTCATTTAAACAACGGGAAAATAAATATGGTCAATTGCACTATTGTCGGTCAATCGGATAACCCTGATGTTTTTATCCTCAATTCAAATTCCTATGGATTGCTGATTAATTCGATTTACGCCAACGCCGCCCAAGGTCCCGAAGTAACCAATAATTCGTTATTGGATGTCGTTTATTCAAACATTGAAGGCGGATGGACAGGTGCAGGGAATATTGATTTCAATCCATTATTTTCAGATACAGCCAACGGCGATTACCGACTTTCTGATTCATCTTCCTGCATAGGCGCCGGAATTGATTCGATAGAAATTGCCGGCATTTGGTATGTCGCCCCCGATTATGATCTTGACAACAATTCTCGTCCCAACCCTGAGAACTCAAACCCGGACATAGGCGCCTACGAAAATCCGCTTGGAATTACGTCCAACAATGCGCCTTCTGTCTCTTTAAATATGACGTTGGAAGAACAGCATGGATTTGTTTTATTTAATATAGATATGAGCGATCCGGACGGAGATGAACTCAATGCTGTCCTGTATTTTTCAACCGATTCAAGTAACTGGATTGAAGCGTCGGCGCAACCAATAGGAGCTTCAAAATCCGAACCATCTAATGATCAAACTAAATCTTTGGCAATGGGTGGAATTGATCTTCCCCAGAATTCGCGATCGTCTTCAAGGTCTTGGATGTCGTGGGATTCTCAATATGATCTGGGTGATGTAATGGTCAACGATGTGTGGCTCAAAGCAGAAGTGAATGATGGTTTTATAGCGGTTAACGGATTTCTTGGACCTTTTGCAGTGGATAACCACATCGGAACTGTAGTGTTTTATAATCCGCCAACAGAAGAAATTTCCGGTGAGGTTGAGGTGAACTACCTGATTTCAGATTCAACCAATGACGAATATAATATGACAGTTTCTTATTCCGCGGACGGCGGGTCTTCTTGGATGGAACCGACCCTAATCAATCCAATCTCGGATCCGCTGACTCCGTCGGATTATTCCGGCAACTTTACCTGGAATACGACAACAGATTTGGCAAATTATGATGGCCAAATACTTCTCGCTCTTTCATTATCGGACGGATGGGAATATGGAAATGCCGATACAATTGATTTTACCGTGGACAATCAGGATCTCATCAATTTGGTAAGTTATTCCCCGGACACCTCGGCACTTTTGAATTGGTACGACTCATTTTTGCTGTTTTTCCCGGGGGAATTAGATCAGTCAACGGTGGATTCCGGCATCACACTTTCCGGAAGTATAAGTGGCCCAATTTCAGTATCAACCAATATAATGACAATAGGTTCTCAGGTTCGGGTTTCACTAATTCCTGATGATAATTTTTACGCAGGCGAAACCGTAACGCTTATCATTTCTACTCAATTAAAAGATACACTTGGCAATCCGTACGACGGAAATATGAATGGTGATCAGGATGATGATTTGGATATCACAATCCTTGAATATGATACGCCTTACCTCGCCGATTATGACAATTCTGCTCTTGTTGATTTTTCAGATCTCTTGGCGTTTCAGCAAGCATGGTGGGAACCGACCAATTATGGCGAACGTGAAACAGGTCCGGCCGAAGGGACTGCTCCGAATTTAAGGATTGTTCCCGATGGCAAAATTGATTTTGAAGATCTCATGGTTTTTGTCCAAATGTGGAACTGGTCTGCAGGATTTATTCCAAACGACGGCTGGATGACGAATGCTCGTACCACAGAAAATTCCGGAATTTCCGTCGAAACGACGTTCCCGAAAAAACAAGTCGGTGTCGAGGTCGAATCTCTTTATTTGAACATTAATGTTGATTCGTTAGCGCGCGTCGGCGCAGGGGAGTTACTTATTGCTTACGATCCATTGGCTCTTGAATTTAAGAACGCAGTTGCCGCACAGCATGCTAACTGGATCGTTCTTGCCAGTGCGTCAGAAACAGAAGGCATTCTTCGTATAAATCTCGCAGATTTCAGTACAGATTTAACCCTAGGATCTGCATTGGCATCAATTGAGTTTCGGACACTTCAGGATGTGGAAACATCCATTAATTGGCAAGCAGATATCCGCGACCGCTCCGGAATGATCTGGGAAAAGGCCTCTGGGCAAACTGATTTCTCCACGGTTCCGCCATTGCCAATTGTGTTTGCATTGCACCAGAATTTCCCGAACCCGTTTAATCCCACAACAACAGTTCGCTACGATCTTCCTGAAGATTCCCGTGTTCGTTTGACTGTTTACGATATTCAAGGAAGGGAAGTCACTATCATTTCTAATGATATTCAGCCTGCAGGATTCCGCTCAATTATTTGGAATGGTCGCGATTCTCACGGGCGTTCCGTTGCCGCCGGTATGTATTTTCTGCGTTTGGACACGCCGTCCTATCACGATACGCGGAAAATGATTTTACTGAAATAATCTATAATCTTTGTCCATTGTCATCCTTATTCTGGCAAGATCAATAGAATAATTATTGTTCTCTCTCTCTAAGTTGAGGACAGGCTGGTCCAACATATCAGCATTCCCATTTTTTTTCATCCATTCCGACAAAAAACATTACATGAACCATTTCTGTCCTATATAAAAAAGCAGTAATTTTCAAGTCTTATGGAAACCCAATATCGAGGTAAAATCCTTTGGATCGATGACGAAATTGATCATCTAAAACCACATATTCTTGCGCTGGAAGAAAAAGGGTATGATATCCGCACAGCAACAAATGGAAGTGACGGGATTGCATTTGCAGAAGATGAACCGTTTCATTTAGCGCTTATTGACCAATTCATGGCGGGGATGGATGGAATGGAAACGCTTAGACGTCTCAAAGAATCTTGTCCGGCTTTGCCCGTTGTCATGATTACCAAGAGTGAAGAAGAATGGCTAATGGATGAAGCCATTTCTGAACAGGTAGAACAATTCCTAATAAAACCGGTAAATCCAAGTCAAGTCTTCATGGCATGCAAGCAGGTGCTGGAAAAACATAAGATTCAAGAAGAAAAGGCAACGAGCGGATATCTTCAAGAATTTCAGGATATCGAATCGAAACTATCATCCGATCCATCCTTTGCTGGTTGGTGGGAAATTCATAATAAACTCGTTAAATGGCAGCTCAATTTTGATGAACATTCAGATACCGGGTTGGGAAATATTCTTGCTGATCAAATCCAGTCGGCCAATAGGGCTTTTATCCAATTCATCGAAAACGGATATTCAAATTGGGTGGTAGGTCAAAACCGTCCCCAAATGGTTCACGATACCATTCCAATTGCAGTTGCACCAAAGCTCAACGAAGGAAAAAAAGTGTGCCTTTTGGTTCTGGATTGTATGCGTCACGATCATTTCATGACACTTATGACAGAACTTCGATCCCTATTCGACATTGTCATTGATCCTAGTCTTGCATTACTTCCATCTGCAACACCCTATAGCAGGAATGCTATATTTTCCGGAATGTTTCCGAACGAATTTTGCAAGAAATATCCTGAACAGGTCGAAGCCATGCAACAGGAAAAAGGTGTCAATCGTTTTGAAGAAATATTTTTATCGGATCAACTTTCCCGATTAGATTTAGCCAATGTAAAACTGCATTTTAAAAAAATATGGAAAGTATCTGAGGGGAATAATTATCAATCTCATGTCGGCGATTATCTTGATTCGGATTTAATGGCAATTGTTGTGAATTTCATTGACATTTTAGCTCATGCGCGGTCTGAATCAGAAGTTCTGCAGGAAATGGTTCCGGATGAGTCCGGTTATAGAAGCTCCGTCAAAACATGGTTCAAAAATTCATGGCTGTTAAAAGTTTTGAAAACACTCAAAGAAACTGGCTTTACAGTTGTGATTACAAGTGATCATGGCAGCATCCGGGTTGGTAAAGGCGTTTTGGTTGGTGCCGATAAAGAGACATCTAGCGGAATCCGATATAAAATGGGGCGCAATCTGAATTGCAATGAAAAGCACGCACTTATTATTAGAAAACCTTCAGATTATGGCCTTCCCGAACTTGTGCATCAGACAAATTATCTCATTGCGAAAGACGATGTATATTTTCTTTACCCGAACCAGCAGCATCGGTATGAGAAAAAAATAAAAAACAGTTTCCAGCATGGCGGGATTTCTATGGACGAAATGTTGGTTCCGCTTGCAACTCTTACTCCACTTACTTGAGATGACGTCAAATCAAACGTATCGATTATCATCCACAACCGAAACCCAGAAACTTGCTGAGACGTTTGGTGAATCCGTTCAGCAGGGAACAGTTCTTGCGCTCATTGGTGATCTTGGAAGTGGGAAAACAACCTTTACGCAGGGATTCGCAAAAGGATTTGGCGTTACTGAGAGCGTCGGATCACCAACCTTTAAAATTGTAAGCGAGTATAACTGTAGAAAAGGAAAGTTGGTGCATGTGGATTGCTACCGCCTTAAAGGGTCCGACGATTTTCTGAATATTGATGGTGAATCAATTTTGAATGCGGTGGATGCTGTAACGCTTATCGAATGGGCAGATATCATTCAGCCAATTTTACCGCCAGATACGGTTTATCTTCGTTTTTCGCATTGTTATGATGATATGAATTCAAGAAATCTAACTATTAATCCCAACTTAGTTTTTGGAAAAAATTGAATAATGTCACAAATTTATCTCAATTTCGATGACCCATCATTTATTATCCCCCGTGCCAAGGGAGACCTTCGGTGGAATAATTTTGGTGCCCCGTTTTTTCCCTGCAATAGCGAAAACAAAATGGGGTTTAAAAATGCAGTTGGTTTGAGCAGAATAATTATCAAATAATCGTTATGAATATATTAGCAATAGAAACCGCAACCGACATATGCAGTGTTGCTTTTTGTGTGGACGGAATCACGAGAGCAATAAAAGAAGATTCCATTCCTAGAAAGCACGCTGAAATACTACCACTATTTTTTGAAGATGTGAAAAAAACCGGAAATTTTAAATTGGCAGATTTAGATGGGATTGCTGTTTCGATTGGACCGGGTAGTTTTACAGGTTTGCGTATCGGACTTAGCTATTCAAAGGGGTTGGCATTTAGCCAAGGACTTCCACTCATTCCTGTACCGACTTTACTTGCAATGGCAGAAAATGCGGCTAATAAATCAGAATCAGCAAACGTTTTACTTTTTTCTCATAGAGATATTTTATTTCATCAAACAGTAAACAATTCGAATGATTTTCCGAAACCAATAAACGAACCAAGTTCCCAAACATGGAGTGATGTAGAACTCGAACTAAATGGGTCTCGTGATGATGTCATCCAATGGAATTGTGAACGCTTTCTTGGAAATCAAGGTAAAACTCAACCGTCGGCTACTTCCGTTGGAAGACTTGCCGATACACACTTTAAGGGATGGGTAAATTATGAGCCATTCAAACTTGTACCTGAGTATATTTCACCCTTTAAAATAGAGGAAAATAAATGATTGAGGTACGACCAGCAAACGTTGCAGATTTGGATGCAATGGCGGGAATTGAAGCGCGTGTATTCCAACACCCGTGGACTCGAAACCAAATTTCCGAATTCTTATTTGTTCAGGACATATCAATCAATTTGGTAGTTACGTGTAATAAAAAAATAGTTGGATACGTATTTGCAATCGACACAGAGCAGGAAGCGCAAATTTTGAATATTGCAGTTGATTTGCCTTTTCAGCATAGAGGTTTTGGACAAAAACTCATGACAGCATTTTTTAATTCCATCAACAAGAATTCGCATATTTCGCTGGAAGTTCGGAAGTCCAATATCCCTGCTATAAAACTATATTCCGATTTTGGATTTGAATCTGTAGGGAAGCGTGAACAATATTATCCCGACGGTGAAGATGCATTAATTATGACTAAAGTAGCCTAATGGTTTGGTTTAAACGAAAAGATAAAAAAATTACCGAGACGGATAAAAAAGATATTCCGGGCGGGTTGTGGATAAAATGTCAATCCTGCTCCGAAATTCTCTATCAACCGGAAATCGAAAAACGAAATTCAGTTTGCCATCATTGCAACCACCACTTTCGGGTAAACCCTCAGTATTATTTAGATCTTTTGTTGGATGATGAACCGGAAACGGAATTGTTTGCTAACTTGAAATCGAGTGATCCACTGAATTTTAAAGCGGAAAAAAAATATACTGATCAACTGAAGGTTGCAGAATCAAAGGCAGGAGATAAAGATGCAATCTCTATTTATGAGGGTAAAATACAAACACACGATGTTATTCTCGGGATTATGAATTTCAAATTTATCGGTGGAAGTATGGGCTCAGTTTTGGGTGAAAAACTGTTTAGAGCAATTGATAGGGCGCAGGAAAAAAATATTCCGCTGATTGTAATTTGCGCATCTGGTGGAGCTCGGATGCAGGAAGGTGCATATTCACTTATGCAGCTTGCAAAAATTAGCGCCAAACTTTCTCAATTTTCCGAAAATGGCGGTTTGTATATTCCAATTTTAACGGATCCTACTACGGGAGGGGCAACAGCCAGTTTCGGAATGCTTGGAGATATTATATTAGCCGAACCCGGGGCGCTCATCGGGTTTGCCGGCCCGCGCGTCATCAAACAAACCATCGGCGAAGATTTGCCGAAAGGATTTCAACGATCCGAATTTCTTTTGGATAAAGGCTTTATCGATCATATTGTTTCTCGAGAATCAATGAAAGAAACTCTACACAATCTAATTAGCAACCTAACCTAACTGTGCCAACCATTTTTGTAACCAATGACGACGGGATTCACGCTCCCGGTATTTACGCCCTTTGGGATGCGGTACAATCTTTGGGAAATGTCATTGTAGTTGCACCCAACACAGAGAAAAGTGCCGTAGGGCATGCCATTACCATCGCCGATCCAATTCGAGTTGAGCCTCTAAATAGAACCAATGGATTTCAGGGATTCGCAGTAAACGGAACACCGGCAGATTGCGTAAAAATTGGCGTACAGGCGCTGATGGACACCAAACCGGATATCATTGTATCCGGAATTAATATGGGATCAAATACAGGGAATAACGTGATTTACTCCGGGACCGTATCGGCTGCAACTGAAGGAACGATCCTGAATATTCCATCCATTGCTTTTAGTTTGGATGTTCTTAGAGAAGGCGATTTTACTTACGCAAAAATTGTAGCACAAAAAGTTGTATCGCGTGTGATGGAAACTGGATTGCCTCAAGGAACACTTCTCAATGTTAATATCCCGGGCATACCTGAAGTCGAAATAAAGGGGACAAAAATAACTCGACAGGGAAACGTGTATTTTCGAGACCATTTTGAGAAAAGAGAAGACCCGAGAGGACGTATTTATTATTGGATGACGGGAAATCTCGAAGATCCTGACACAGATTCTGATTTAGATGGGCAGGCAGTAAAAGACGGTTTTGTGAGCATTACACCCATCCGCCATGATTTAACCGATGAATCGTATTTGCCTACACTTCAAAATTGGAATTTGGAATGAATGAATCTCATAAACACGGTGTTGTCGTACTCGATTTTGGCTCGCAGTACACCCAACTAATTGCTCGGAGAATACGCGAAAATAATGTGTTTTCAGAGATTTTACCCCATAATGCATCTATCAATGACATTATGGAACGAGCCCCAAAAGCAGTCATTTTATCGGGCGGTCCATCCAGTGTTTTTGATGACTCTGCCTATGCGTTTGACCCGGAAATTTTTACTTCGGATTTCGCTGTGTTAGGAATTTGTTACGGACTTCAACTCATGGTACATCATTTTAAAGGAACCGTGGAACCGGGAACCCATGGCGAATATGGATTTGCGAGTGTCAAAGTTCTTGAAAAAAACAACCTTTTTGAAGATGTTCCTGAAGAAAGTAAAGTCTGGATGAGTCACATGGATCGGGTATCAAAAATTCCGGCCGGATGGGAAAAACTCGCAGAATCTTCTAACGGAATCGTGGCTGCCATGTGTAATGTATCGGAAAAATTATATGCTACCCAATTTCATCCTGAAGTAGCTCATACTGAGTTTGGGCTTGATATTATTCAAAATTTCTTATTCAAAGTTGCAGGATGCGCGCCGACATGGACACCGGGATTATTTATAGATGAACAAGTTGCGTTGATTCGAAAAAAAATAGGCGATGCACATGTACTCTGTGGCGTGAGTGGAGGGGTAGATTCTTCTGTAGTAGCAGCACTTTTACATAAAGCGATTGGAGATCAATGCACTGGGGTTTTGATTGATCATGGTATGATGCGGAAAGATGAAGCTGATTCCTGTGTAGCTGCATTGAAAAAGGGACTTGGGATGCAAATTGAATCATATGATGAGTCAGAGATTTTTTTACATAAATTAGATGGAATCTCAGAACCTGAGCAAAAAAGAAAAATCATTGGTGAACAGTTCATTCGATCATTTGAACGCATTTCAAAATCACTGGGGGAGTTCAAATTTTTAGCGCAAGGTACGTTATATCCTGACGTTATTGAAAGCGGGATGAGTATAAATGATTCAGCAGAAACTATTAAAAGTCATCATAATGTCGGAGGTCTTCCTGACAATATAAAATTTCAATTGATTGAACCTCTCAAGGAATTATTTAAAGACGAAGTTCGTGAAGTTGGAAGAGAATTGGGATTGCCAGAATCTCTTGTGGGAAGACATCCGTTCCCCGGTCCCGGTCTTGGCATTCGAATTATGGGAAATATCACAAAGGACAGACTGAAAACTTTGCGTGAGGCTGATTATATTTATATGTCTATTTTAAGGGATGAAAATTTGTACGATGAAATTTGGCAAGCATTTTCAGTTTTGCTCCCGGTAAAAACAGTAGGAGTAATGGGCGATCAACGAACCTATGAAGATGTTTTAGCAATTCGCGCTGTTACAAGTACAGATGGAATGACAGCAGATTGGTATCACATGCCGGATGAAGTACTTTCGAAAATTGCGAATAAAATTGTGAATTCGGTGCGTGGCATAAATCGGGTTGTGTATGACATAACATCTAAACCGCCCGGAACCATTGAATGGGAATAAGGTCGAGGTTGCCTTTTTTGGGAACTTGAATTATATTCAGCCATTAGAGGATTATTAAAGGCAAAAATTTATGTGCGGAAT
>JABIDL010000007.1 GCA_018651745.1 Candidatus Neomarinimicrobiota bacterium
AACAGGACATATTTGAATACATAGAGGTGTTTTACAACCGCCAAAGGCTTCATTCAGCCTTAGGCTACAAAACACCTATTGAATATGGAAAACTAACAAATGTTGCTTAACTTTATGTCAACTTTTTCGTATGAAGTCCATACTGGATGATATCCAGGTAATGAATACAAGTACGAGATCAATAGTTTATCAAAACAATTTTGAACTGGCGAATGAACAAACTCTTATTCCAAGAGTACTCATGCAAAAAAGATCAAGCAGAGATATGGTGAGTACTACATTTACATTAACTGTAAATCAGAGTACAGTATCTGTTGATCCAGAAATACTACCTTACGATTATGCCTTACACCGTAATTACCCGAATCCCTTCAACCCAATTACAACCCTTCGCTATGATTTACCGGAAAATAGTGAAGTGAATATTACTATTTATGACATTATGGGACGTGAAGTAAGAAGTTTGGTAAACCAAACCCAAGATGCCGGGTTTAAGTCAGTAGTTTGGAATGCAACGAATGATTTAGGACAACCTGTGAGTGCTGGGATGTATTTATACAGAATTTCCGCAGGTGATTTTGTGCAAGTAAAGAAAATGGTATTGCTAAAATAAATATCTAAAAGAACTATAAGCCTATTAATTAAATAAGACTCCTTATAAATTGATGAAATCGGTTAATACACTTTCCCGCCGTAGCTTTTTCAGATGTTTGATTTTACCTCGATTCTGGGAAAAAGAATGTCATGTTTTTTAAGGTTAAATCCGTCCGTAAGTCCGCCCCACTTAACATCGTCAGAGTTTGAACCAAACGTGTCGAGCACAATCTGAGTTCGGCTCGGCATAACCGGTTTTAACAAAAGGGAACCAATTCTAAGCGCTTCGGCAGCCGTTCGTAACACACATCCCGCCGTTTCCTTATCTTCTTTTACCAATTTCCATGGTGCTTTCATTTCCATGTATTTATTGACACTGCGAATAAACTGAAGTGATTCCTCGATACCATCATTCAACCTCATAGAGTCAAAACATTCGTTTACCATTTTAATGGTTGTTATTGCCGAAAATTTCACCTGTTCTCCGCTTTCTGATTTATCGTCCGAATCCGGCAATTTCCCATCAAAAAATTTCTGAATCAAATTTGATACTCGACTCAGGAGATTCCCATAATCATTGGCTAGATCCGAATTGTACCGCTTGATAAACGATTCCATAGTAAAGGCTGCATCCTGCCCCAAAACCATTTCACGCATTAGATAATACCGTACCGGGTCCACCCCAAATTCTTCAATCAACCCCAGCGGATCTACAATATTCCCAAGAGATTTGCTCATTTTTGTTTCACCACTTAGCCACCAGCCATGGGCAAAAATGGATTTGGGTAGATCAATGCTTGCTGACATCAACATCGTTGGCCAATAAACCGAATGTGTTGTTAAAATATCTTTTCCAATCAGGTGAACATCTGCAGGCCACCATTTTTTAAAGTTGGATGAATCGTCGGAAAACCCGGGACCGGTAATGTAATTAATAAGCGCATCAAACCAAACATACGTAACATAATCTTTATCAAATGGAAGCTCAATCCCCCAATTCAGCCGTGATTTTGGTCGGGAGATACAAAGATCTTCTAAGGGTTGATTTAAAAATCCGAGTACTTCATTTTTTCGATGCTCCGGCTGAATAAATCCCGGATTCGCCTTGATATGATCAATGAGTTGTTGTTGATACTGAGACATCCTGAAAAAATAATTTTTCTCTTTTAGCTTTTTAATATCGCGAAACTCACCGGATTCAGATTCCTTTTCTGTGATAAATCTTTCTTCCGAAACAGAATACAACCCTTCATACTCATCCTCATAAATATCGCCTTTATCAAATACGTCTTGCAAAATAGTTTGCACGACTGAAACGTGCCTGGGCTCGGATGTTCGAATAAAATCATCGTATTGTATGTGTAGCTTTTCCCAGAGATCCAAAAATCGTGGAGCCATTTCATCACAATGTTTTTTCGGGGTTACGCCTCTAATTTCTGCTGCTTGTTGAACTTTTTGACCATGTTCATCGAGTCCCGTTAGAAAAAAAACCTCTTGACCTACATTTCTTTTATATCGAGCTAAAACATCTGCTAAGATCGTTGTATAGGCGTGGCCAATATGAGGATTATCATTTACATAATAAATTGGTGTAGTAATGTAAAACGTATTTTTCATGTTTTGTTTTTTTATTTAGCCGGCTAGATATTTTCGGACATCCAAAAGCATCGTGGTAATCACCAATGGCATGTAAAAATTACGATCCGGTGCTTGAACAATTTTATCAAGCGAAATGTGAATTCCTTTAAGATCCGCATTGGGAAAGCTTTGATTAAATTGGTAAATATCTTTTGAAAAATTTGATAGAATATTTTGGGATTTTACACTTGACCGATATAAGTATGCTTCATGAAACCATTTTTGAATCATGGCAATTCTTAATCGATATTCTTCCGGTTTAAATCTCGCCAATTGGCTGAGGTCCTGAGTTAGAGATTTCCATTTTCCGGAATCGTCATGCGTCATGGCAGCAATAAAATCTTTTATTTGAAGCAGCAAATCTTCCAAAGGTTGTTTTGATAAATACTTGGCTTGATGGATATTTCCATCTGATAATTGAACACAAATATGGGCTTTGTTTTCTTCGATTCCTTTTGCTGTTAACATCGATTTAATCGTTCCATCCTTTAGGGGAGAAAAGGCAATTTTTTGACATCTTGAAACAATAGTCGGCAAAAGCTGTGACTGATAATCTGTCACCAATATAATTGTTGTGTTTGGCGGCGGTTCTTCTAGAATCTTTAGAATCGCATTGGCGGATGCAGCATTCCCCTTGGCGAGTGTATGTGCCTGAAAAATAAGGACACATTTTCTGCCTTTAGAAGTGGATTTCAGAAAAATAGTTCTACGAAGTTCCCGTACTTGGTTAATTAAAATTTGTCGAGCTCGCGGAATTAAAATCCGATAGAAAGCATCTTTTGCTTTTTTCTCAATACCCTTTTCTAAATATTCTGCCTCATCTTTGCTTAATCCTTTTAAAGGATCAGAATTTTTTGTTTCTTTTTTCTCGCTTCCCGGCAACGGAAATATTAGCGTTAATTTTTCATCTTGTAGTGACAAAAAACGGATGCATGACGGACAAGATCCGCAAGGTATGTCCTTTGCATCATCACAATTCATCATGGTGGCAAAAGCAAGAGCAACCGCTTCCTTCCCAGAACCTTCCGGTCCTGAAAACAAATATGCGGATCCAATCCTGTCTTTTTGAAAGATAGATGTTAGACGATTCCAAATTTCAGGCTGGAAATCCAATGGATATTGTGTCATCGTTTTGCCAGCCACTTTTCTGGATTCAATTTTTGGCTCTTTCCCCAAATTTCAAAATGAAGTTTTGAACCATTCACCGATCCCGAATCTCCCATAAATGCAATCACATCGCCGGCTAACACTTCACTATCTACATGAGTTTCCACCTGAGTTACATGGCTATAAACGGTGTAAAATCCACCGCCGTGATCAATGATGATGGTGGTGCCATAGCCTCGAAGATACGTGATGACAGTAACAATGCCGCCCAAAACAGTGCGAATCGGTGATCCGGGTTTTCCTTTAATATCAATTCCGGGATTATCCGTTGTTGTTTTGAGTTTAGCATTCCATTGATTCCCAAATTTCGCAGTAATTCGACCTGTAGCCGGCCAAGGCAATTGTCCTTTAAGTGAAGAAAATTTCTTAGTTTTTAAAGCGGCTTGCTGTCGGCGAATTCTTTCGGCCCGTTCAAATCTAGCTTTCTCATCCTGAATTCGTATAATAATATCATTCAGTTGCTTAACACCTTCCTGCTTTTCTTTCAAATATTCCGCAAGTTCGGATTTATTCCGTTGAATCTGAGCGAGTTCTTTCTCTTTCTGACGCTTTTTAGCAATTAAATCCTCGTATCGTTTTTCGCGGTCTTTCTTCAAAGCAATACTTTGTTGATATTTGTCCTCTAAATTCACTTTCTGCTGGCGGATTTGGTATACCAAAGAATGAATCTTGGCTTGAGTCTGACGATCAATTCTTGATATAATTTTTAAATATTTTGCACGATACACTGCTTGGCGCCAGGATGTTGAACTCAAAATTCGTTCTAAATCGCTGAGAGATCCTTTTGTATAAATGTGTTTCACTCGATTTGAATATCGTCTTTTCAGAGCTTCAAGCTCATTTTCATTCCGGCTAATATTGACTTCTAAGTCGCTGATTTCAATTTTCAGAGTTTTCTGCTCTCTTTTCAGTTGTTTCAAAAGCCTGGATGAAAGCGATATTTCCTCATAGAGATTCGAAATCCGCCGTGAAGTCGATTTTTCTTTTTCCGCTTCATTTCGAATGCGACGTTTGGCAGCTTGAATTTCTAGCTTTAATTCCTGGATGGCTCTGGATTGATGCTCAAGCTCCCGTTCGTAATCACGCGTGTCTGCCTGTGCACACAAATAGGCGGGCAAACAAAGAATGGAAATAGTTGTCCAGCGAAGGATCATAACCATGAAAAATACTCTACTCCTTTCCCATGTAGCAATGTGTTTAACAATTAAGAGTTCTCTTGACTAAGCAAAGAAAGTGTCTCTATTTTGCCTGACGACAAGAGGAAATAAAATGAAGAATGCATTGTGGAATAATATATTTCAAGGATGGAACAGCCAAGAAAGCGAAACTGTCCTCACCCTGAAACAGGTACCGATATTTAAGGGATTTACCGATAAGGAGTTCCAGGATCTCGAAAAACTGTTTCACCGTCGTGCCTATGATGCCGGGGAATTTGTTTTTAAAAACAGAGCGCCGGGCGAAGGAATGTACATCATTATGAAAGGTGCAGTTAAAATCACAATAGGCACTCGTGAAAATAATGAACAAATTTTAGCAGAACTTTCTGAAGGAAGTTTTTTTGGAGAACTTGCACTTTTTGATGATGATCCTCGATCCGCTAATGCTATTGCTACCGTTCAATCCGATTTGCTTGGATTTTTCACTGCAGATCTAATGACGTTAAATGACCGAAACCCACAGATGGGAAATAAAATTCTCTTAAATCTCGGCGGTGTTCTCGGTGAACGTCTGCGAGGTACCAATCAATTACTTTTGGAATCCCAATCTAATTAACTTATGTATCAATCACCAGAATCCAAACAAAACAACCTTTTATATTTGAGTAGGATTTACAGGATTATTGTGGGATTGCTCTTCGTTGGATTCCTTTCGCTGGTATGGCCCTATATTTCCAATGTCGTGTTGATTCTTGTGTTTGCATTCCTCTTTACCACTGTTCTTTTAAAATCGGTAGATAGCATTGAGCGCCGAATTAATAACCGCGGATTAAGTGTATTAATTGTCACTGTTGGACTTCTTGCCGGAATCGGTTTATTTATTGGTTCATTTATTTCCGAGATATCGCAACAAGCCACTGATTTTTCAAACAGAATTGATCAGGATACCCTCACTGCAGAATTCAGCAAACTTGGCGCAAAGATATCCGCTACCCTTCCGGAAGGAATGGCTACGGGTAGTGGAGATTTTTCTGCAGCACTCAGTGGTTTTATTCAAATAGTTATAGAAAACCTTGCTGCACTTGCCGGGGTTATTGGAAATTTTGTTCTGAATGCGGCGATGATATTAATCTTCACCATTATACTGCTGGCTGAATATCATCATTTCAAAAAAGTACTGGTTGGATTCTTTTCCAATAAATATTTCGAAGTTGGATTAGGACTTATTTACAATATTGAAAAATCAGTTTCAAGCTATCTTCGCGGTCAGTTTCTTGCCGCAGCGAGTGTTGCTGTAATGTCGCTTGTCGGGCTTACAATCCTTAATTTCACCGGTGCCAATCTTACGCTGACTGTGTTTATTGGAATTATCGCCGGGCTGGCAAATTTAATTCCACTGGTTGGTCCGTTTGTTGGGATGATTCCGGCTATTCTGATTGCATTCATGAATAATATCGGAAATGACGTCGCCATGGCACATCAATTATTTGGAGTTGTGCCGTCTCCGTTTTATGTGCTCGATATTGTTGTCATGTTCATTATTGTTCAACAAATTGAAGGGAATCTAATCACGCCAACTCTTGTCGGGAAAAGTGTCGGGATTCATCCTATGATGGTTATGATTTCACTTATAATCGGGGGCACCTTGATGGGTCCACTTGGTATGCTGTTTGCCGTACCTGCAACGGGAATTTTAAAGGTTATCATTCATGAAATCATGTTTGTTCGGCGAAACGCCCACCTACTTTGACCGCAGATTACCGTTCTTCAATCTTAAATAAAATATAATCTATAAACGATAACTCAAGCGGTTTTCGATTTTCAAATCTATACTTCCATAGTTGGTGATTTGCACCATCTTTGGATTGTTCAATCATTTCTCTGGGCTCGCCCATGATATTCTTCACCAGTGATGTATTCATTCCTATTCGAATAGTTGGTTTTGCCGCTTTTTCCTCTAAATTTTTTCGCTCCTGAATCATACGGGCATCAATTTTTGATTGTAATACCAGATTTTCTTTTGTTGTTAGTTTCTCTTTTAGTTCGTCGAGAATCCGCTCATTATTTCTACCTAAAGTCCCGGTTATATTTTTTGCTTTTTCAAGATATTGAACTACAAGATTGATGGCTTTCAGATCAGTAATTTTATTAGCGTTTTCTATCAAAGATCCTGCTATTTCCTGTCTTAGCAAATCTATTCCGTAATGTAGAGATGGATCTTTTTTATCCGCTTGTTTTAGCAATATTAGAGCTTTATCATAAAAATTATACTGTATTGCTTTACTCGCTTGATAATATAAATGATAGGCTTCAAATTCAGGAATTACACTATCTACTTTAGAATAGTATTGAGAAATATCATGTACCATTTCTATTGCTTTTTCGCCTTGGCCTGAATGTAAAACCAACTCCGCGGCATCCAATCGTGCTTCGGCAATTTTTCGAATATGATCATCTACAAACGGTTTAAAGGTGGAATCAGCAAAGACTCTAGCTTTTAAATATTTTTCTAAAGCACGATCTGTCATATTTCGTTCTTCAAATTTTTGACCTTCTTTTAATAACTGAGTGGGAAGCTTTCGTTCACTTTCTTTAATTAGATATTCAGCTCGGTAGAGATTTGCATGGTTGGGATATAATTCAACAAACTGTTTCAATTTTTCTGCTGCTTGCTGATAATCTTTCCTGTAATAATATTTTTTTCCAAGATCGCCAACTGTTTTTGAACCACCATACAATGCAGAAAACGTCACGAATACTCCAAAATTTGAAAGATAAAAACTGGAAATCGGCGTTATATCAGCAGGATCGTTGATATTCGATATCTTGGTGTAAGAATGCTTTAGATCAATGCCAATGTTAAACTTATTCTGTCTAGAATCGGATGCGGTTTGATTGAGAAGGACACGGATTCCAGCCGAATAAGAAGATGACGGCCCCCAACCGCTGGGAGTAGCTTCAATTTCTTTTTCCGTCGTTTGATGAAATGTAGCAGTAGCAATTCCAAAAGTATAATTTAGATTTAAATACCATGGTTCAAACCATTGAAGAATTACCGATTGGCTTACGCTGTAGGTCCAGGTTTTTGGTGCAAATTTTCTAACGCCCGGATTCCAGGATGGATTGGAATTCCCCCAGTCTTCTACGGGGAGCTCAGCAGGAAGAAAGACATTTGAATACCGAATGTTTAATCCTGTATGCATATCTATCCAACTAGAATGAAGTAAATAAAGAGATAAATTTGTTTTCGCAAAATCAATATCTAACTGATGCCCTACCCTAGCCGTGAGTTCTCCGCCATCAAATTTGGTAACTGGCGAACCATATTGCATAAAATTTTCGTGCACACTGATGCCCGCAATACCGGCACCTCCGTTATAGCCAAAGCCATAACGGACTTCAAATGGAATAAATCTAATGGGTTCGTGGAATTCCCGACCTCGCAGGATACGATCCTTCCAATAGCCATCTTCAACCTCAATTTCTTGGGTTTGCTTTATTTGGATTAAGCCCCAAAGATAAGACTTGGTAGAATCTTGAGCGGTGAGATTGTTCACAACAACCCCTCCGACTACTAGTATTAGAAATATGAACCTCGGATACATGAAGCCTCAAAATAAGACCGCAAGAAAAAGCGATCAAGAAAAACAGAACTTTATACTGTTGTGGTAGTGCAGAATATGTTGTTTAGTTTAAATTGATTCCTTAACGGGGAACCCGTGGGTATTAAATCTATTAAACGGGGACTGAGTTTAGACATGGTTAAAAAAAATATTCCAATTATTCTGCTGTTATTGATGTTCTTTGCAAATGCACAGGATTTTACAATTGCACGGATTCATTATAGCGGTGGCGGTGACTGGTACAGCGATCCAAGCAGCCTTCCCAATCTTCTGAATTACATCCGGCTAAATACAACCATGAAGGTTTCCGCTCAGGAAGCACGCGTTCGGGTGCTGGATAAAGAATTGACTGAATTCCCTTTTCTATATTTAACCGGACATGGAAATCTCAGGTTCTCTGATGAGGAATCAATTCGTTTGAGAGAATTTTTACTGTCTGGCGCTTTTTTGCATGTGGATGATAATTACGGGCTGGATCAATCATTCCGGCGGGAAATACAAAAAATATTTCCTGATAAATCTCTGGTCGAGCTCCCTCACCATCACCCGATATTTTCGGCATATTATAATTTTCCGAATGGCCTTCCCAAAATACACGAACATGATGGAAAATCACCGCAAGCATTCGCGATATTTGATGAGGAAAGAATCATGGTTTTGTACACATATGAAAGCGATCTTGGTGATGGATGGGAAGACGCAGAAGTTCATAATGATTCATGGTCGATCCGCGAGGCGGCTCTCAAATTTGGTGTAAATATTGTTACCTTTGCATTAACGCAATAGCGATTTAATGAAACCTATCCAAAAGGAATTATCGAAAATAAAAAAGGCCGCCTTTAGAACGGACCTTTTCACCTTATCTTGGGCGGGATACACCAGCATTATTGTTTTTATACTCACTCTTATTATTCTTGAAGGCATTTTTTATTTTTCACCTGATGTGCGCTATGGCATTTGGTGGGCATCGCTAATCCTCGGAGTAATAGGACTCACCGTTACAATCTGTTTTGGATTTTTAATTTACCATCAAAAAATTCACCGTTATAGATGGTCCACCCTCTCACGTAAAACAGGAAATCTGGCCTTTAAAAATGAAGATGCAGTCTTAAATGCGCTTCAACTTGAACGATCAACATATCAAAACCAATCTAAAGATTTGAGCATATCTTATATAAAATCTGTTTTAACTGAATTGAAAGCATTAAATCTAAAATCCCTTTTCCCGATCAAAAGAGCTGAGCGGTGGCAACGAATCACTTTAGGAACATTGGTTGTTTCTATCCTCATTTTATTTTTGACATGGTCTCATAGTGCCGAATCAGTTTTCCGTTGGGCACATCCAAAAACCCATTTCTCGGTTCCCACGCCTTTTACTATTGAAAACGAAACCGGGCATATTCATTTATTGGGAGGTGATCCCACAGAAATTACATTTTCTGTTATGGATGGTAAAACCGATTCTGTTTATCTTGAATTATTATCAGGACCGGAAACAGCCCCTATGATATATGCGTCGGCTATGGATTCCTCCGGCACATTTCATTTCAAGCTAAAGGAAGTTTTTCAAGATTATTCATACCGAGGATTTGTGCCGGCAACACATTTTTGGGAAGCGTGGGATAGAATCGAAACACCTATTTCTACAATCACCGTAACAGATCGACCCATAATAGAATCGTTCAGCATTTCTGTCATTCCTCCGAATTACACCAAGCTTCCTGTAATCACTCAGGAAGGTCAACAAGCCAATGTTGAAGGCGTGTTTGGGTCCATCGTAACCGTAAAATTATCCAGCAATCGTCCCCTAAAAAATGGCCATGTAATTTTTCATAATGATACGTTAGCGCTCACTGTGCGTGGTAAAAAGGCCGATGGTAACTTTACCATTACACAGGATGATGAATTCACTATTCATTTGGAGGATCGTCGAGGAATTCACAACCGGAATCCTGTGCCGTACCGTATTTATATGATTCCGGATATGCATCCCGAACTCAGCGTTATTGAACCTGATCCTGTTGTTGAACTCGGGAGTGACCAAATGTTATCTATTCACCTCAATTTAAAAGATGACTATGGTTTTTCAACCCTTCAGGTGGGTTACGAAGTTCAAAGACCAAGTTATATTCAGGCCGAACCTATGCTATCTATATTCTCCATTCCAATTCCGGATCCAGATCTGTTAAACCAACAACTTGAAACCTTGTGGAATTTGAGTGACCTCGGATTAATGCCGGAAGATGAAGTTCATTATCATTTTGAACTGTATGATAACGATTTATTATCCGGTCCAAAAAAAGCACTTTCAGGAACATTTATCGCACGGCTTCCATCTTTATCTGATTTATTTGCCTCTTTTAACGAAGATGAGACAAAATTATTAGATGATGCGGAAATGAATTTAGAAGATCTTGAAGTAATGAAGGAAAAGTTGGACAAAGTAGAACTTGAACTTAGGAAAGCTGAATCCATCGAATGGGATCAGGAACAGCAAGTGCGGAAATCTATGGAAAAGGTCCGAGAACAAATAGAAACAATGCAACGCATGGCGGAACAATTAGATGCCCTATCTAATTCGGCGGAAAAACATCAGCTTTTTTCTCCACAACTATTAGAAAAATTTGAACAACTTCAAGATATGGTCAGCGAACTATTAAATGACGAATTATTACAAAATATGGAAAACGTGGATGAAGCATTATCTAAAATGAATCCTAAGGAATTGTCAGAAGCCATGAAAGATTTGAATCAGAATATGGAAAAGCTTGAGGCCGATCTCGATCGATTCCTTGACATATTTAAACAAGTTCTTGCAGAGCAAAAGATGGAAGAATTAAAAACGCGATTAGAACAATTGGTGGATTCACAAGAAAAATTAACGGAAGATATTGAGGTAAACGGTCAAGATGCTGATGCATCGGAATTTGCTCGGATGAGTCAAGATGAACAACGCCTTCGCGAGGAATTCTCTAACTTTGACCGTGTATTAAAGGATGCAGAATCTGCAATGGAAGATATTCATCCTGAAACATCGGAACAATTAAATGAACTTAGACGATCTAAAGAAATGACAAAAACTCAAATGGATTTCGGCAGAACCATTCAACAATTAAACCAAAATAATTCTGATGGCGCAATGGGATCATCTGAAGAAGTACAAAAAGACCTTGAACAATTGTTGGAGCAGATTCAAGGAATCCAAAATAATTTTCAACAACAGACTGCTAATCAAATTGCTGAAGAATTCAGACACATAATGAGAGATATTCTTTCCCTTTCAAAATCACAGGAAAATTTGACCCAAGAAACATTATCAATATCCAGAAATTCACCACGGCTTAAGGAATCCGCAGTTCAGCAACTGATGCTTCAAGACCAGTTAACCAAGATAATGGAGCAAATGATTGCCTTATCAAAAAAGACGTTTGCCATTACTCCGGAAATCGGAAAAGCAATGGGGATGACATATGCACAAATGGAATCAGCAAAATCTAAACTTGCAAATCGGAATAATTCCGGTGCAAAAGGAAACCAGGATGCCGCAATGCAATCACTCAATCAAGCTGCATTATCTGTTAGGAATGCCATGAATGACATTCGCTCGTCTGGGTCTGCAAGCGGGTTTGAACAATTTATGAAACGGATGGAACAGTTAGCCGGACAACAAGGTGGAATTAATGAGCAGGGAATGCAACTTGCAATGGGGCAGATGGCTGCTTCGTTGCAACAGGCGATGATGCAGCGCATGCTTCAGCAGCAAAAAGGAGTTCGCAAATCTCTTCAGGAACTAGCGGAAGAAATGCGGTCATCATCCAATAAAGGATTGGGTGACTTGAGCAATATTGCAAATGATATGGATGATGTAATCCACGATCTTGAACGCAAACGATTTAACCGAAAAACTGCGGATAAACAAGAACGTATTTTATCCAGAATGCTTGACAGTCAAAAATCATTGACGCAAAAGGGCACCAAGGACAAACGAACATCCGAAACCGCAGAAATGATTTCATATGCCGGCCCCGGAGGGCTTCCCGAAGATCTTGGTCAGAGACAAAACCTAGCAATTGAAGCACTAAATCGAGCGATGAAATCCGGATATTCCAGAGATTATAAAACCATGATTCGGCGATATTTTCAAACACTCAGCCAATCTGATGAAATTCTTCCAAATCCTGTGCCTCTAGATACAATGAATATAAATCAACCAACAGAAAACTAAAACACGATGCGCCATTATATTCTATTTCTAATACTTTTTCTGTCCACCGGTATCGGGCAAATTAAAGTATTACCCATGGGTGAAGGAGCTATGCGAGATGCATTTTTACTCGAACAAAAAGGTGAGCTTGAAACTGCACAAAAAATTTATGAGTCAATTTTTATTGCCAACCCAAAAAATCGGCAAAACTTCAACCGGTTGAAACGAATCTACCAAAGACAGGAAAAACAGACCGAAGTTGTTGCATTAATTCAAGATTGGCTCATTCAGTTCCCAAATGATATTATGGAGCAAATAGATTTAGGGAAAGCTATGTACCAGTTGGGGAAAAAAGAAAAAGCTAAGATGTTTTGGCAAAGCATTGAAAAAAATCATAATAAAAGTCAGCATATTTATCAATTATTGTTTAGAAACTACACCAATCTCGGGCTAACAAAAGACGCCCATTTGCTCATTCAAAGAGGTCGGAAAGTCATGCAACAGCCGGACTTTATGTCCATTGACTTAGCACAATTCTATGATGTGCGGAGATCATTTGATCTTGCTCTTGAGGAATATCTTATCCATTTGCTACATCAACCAAAAAAAGAAAAATACATACAAGATAAAATTTTACTTATGAGCGATGAAGAAATTGCCCAGCCCTTAATTGTATTCACATTAAACAAGCATTACCCGGAAAATAAGAAACCCATTCTCAGGATTTTAGCTGGCTATTATTTTAAACTCGGGAATTTTGATTTGGCTGCTAACCAGCATAAAAAATTAGGATTTGAATCCAAAAATGATGTATCCAGATTTTTATCATTCGCAAAACATCTACGTTCTGAGAAACAGTATTCCTACGCAATGGATATTTACAGTAGCGTACTTTCAAAATCTAGAGGATCAGAAGGATTGGTAACGTCTAAACAATTGGGCGAAGCTTTATTGGGCATGGGGCAAACGTATGAAGATCAAATTGTCATTCAATCGCGACTACCTAAGTTTGCCACTTATTTCAAAGATAACATTTTTTTTGAAGATCAATTTTTCGGTCAGCCAGACATTTCTAACGCATCGCTATCTTCAACATTTGATTTATACCATGACATTCTAAAACACAGTTCCGGATCACTTATTTCACCACAAGTTCACATTCGTTTGGCAGAAATTCAGTATCGCTTTACACGTGATTTTGATGGTGCGAGGCGTTCTCTTAAATTAGCATTATCCGGAAACATTAAACCACATCTCAAACGAGCTGTGTATGCCCGTTTATGCGATTTGTTACTCGCCGAAGGAAACCCAGAACAATGCATTATGTTTATCGAAAATGACATCCCTAACGCTATTAAAACAAGTTCTGAGAATAGTCTTGCTATGAAAACGATCCAATCCTTTTTCTTATCCGGGAATGCAACTGAAGCGCAAATTCACTTGGATTCGATTTTAGTAAAAATAAAACCGAGTCACCCATATTTTAACGACCTATTAGAATTAGGAGATCTTCTTTCCCTTCGTCTTGAGGGAAATAGTATTTCAGATTCCACTGCATTTTCTCTGTATCTTCAGGCTGAGGGATTAATTCGACAATCAAAACTTTCTGAAGCAGTGGAATTGTTGGCTCTTGTTCAGTCTGATTTTCCCGAAGCGCCCATAACTTCTAATGCTGTTTTTCGAGAAGCAATTGTCCGTTTTAGCCTCGGAGAACCTAGCCGAACGCTTGAACTTTCTGATAAGCTTAGTGGTACTTCATTTGCAAGTCATGGACTTGCTATCCAAGGAGAAGTTTTTGAACAGTTGTTACAAGATCCAAAAACTGCCCTAATTCATTACCATGCTCTTTTGGAAACTTATCCCTCCTCTCTGTTAGCAGAACCTATTAGACGGCATGCCAGGCAACTAAATGAAAGAACAGAAAGTTGATGAAACATCTTCTTTTTAGTATTTTGTTAATTGGGATGCTTCCAGGTCAAAAAATTCTCATTCCGATGGATCCTCAACAAAATGATCATTTAAAAGCATACGGCATTGCCTTTTGGATTTTGGAGCGCGATATTAATGTAGAATGGCTTCTCAATTATCGTGGAGGATCTTTTTTAACGCAAGGGCATTCTGCCATTGAACAAGAATGTAGAGTCCGTGGAGTAACATTTGAACGCGTAAATGCGACTGATATTTTGAATATCATGGGAGAAATAGAACAAAATAATATGGATGTAGTCTTGCTTGAAAAAGCACCTAAAATTGCTATTTACACTCCAACGAATAAACAACCCTGGGATGATGCGGTTACACTTGCTCTGACGTATTCTGAAGTTCCATATACAACCTTGTGGGATGAGGAAGTTTTGACAAGCGGGTTAGATCAATACGATTGGCTGCATCTTCATCACGAAGATTTTACAGGTCAGTATGGAAAATTTTACCGGAATTATCACACAGCCCCGTGGTACATCAATCAAAAAGCAGATTTTGAATCCATGGCGGCAAAGTTTGGATTTCCATCTGTGCATGAAGAAAAAAAGGCAATTGCTAGAGCAATTAAATCTTTCGTTGGACAGGGTGGGTTTTTATTTGCCATGTGTTCAGCAACGGATTCATACGATATTGCGCTTTCAATGGAAGGCGTTGATGCGGCTCATTCGGTTTTCGATGGATCCCCGGGAGATCTTGATGCTCAAGAAAAACTAAATTTTTCAAAATCATTCGCTTTTACTGATTATTCAATTATTCCAGATCCCATGATTTACGAATTTTCCAATATTGATTTTCCTCCGAGTAACAACCCTGTCACGAGGGGCGCAGAAGTGGATTATTTTTCATTGTTCGAGTTCTCGGCGAAATTTGATCCCGTGCCAACCATGCTTACTCAGAATCATGTAGCAGTGGTGAAGGGGTTTATGGGTCAAACTACAGGATTTCATCGAGATTTTATTAAAAAACATATCATTATTATGGGCGAAGATCCGGCATCGCCCCAAGTCAAATATTTGCACGGGAATTTTGGGCAGGGAACCTTCACATTTTTAGGAGGTCACGATCCCGAAGATTACCAACATTATGTAGGCGATCCACCAACGGATCTTTCACTTCATCGACACTCGCCCGGCTACCGCCTCATCCTGAATAATATTCTCTTCCCCGCCGCTCGGAAAAAAGAACGAAAAACGTGATACACATCCGGAAATCAGAATTAATTGAATGTGTACAATTATCAAAATTGATTCCTGAGTTTGAAAATCCATATCCACTTACAGAGTACAAAATGCGCTGTTCGCAAGTAGCCCATTTATCTTTAATTGCTGATTTTGAAAAACAACCGGCTGGATTCAAAATCGGGTATGATAGATTTAATGATGGATCATTTTACAGTTGGATGGGCGGTGTACGGGTAGAATACAGAAGGAATGGAATTGCTAAAGACCTCGCTGATAATCAGGAAAATTGGGCAAAAGAAAACGGATATAAATCCATCAAATTGAAAACAAGGAAAAAGCATCACGCAATGATTGCCTTCTTGCTGGATCAGGGATATTCAATTACATCTGAAGAGCCAAAAGAAAATCCGCTGGAAACACGAATTTGGATGGATAAAAAAATATAAATCATTTACGTATTTGGGATTAAAACATAATTTGAAGAAAACTAATCAGTATTTACACCCCTATGAAAGGAGGATTGTATAGATTTGTTTAATAAGTTAAAACCATTCGTCCTCTCCCCTGCTAATAGGGGAAACACACCGCGTCCGACCTTTGGCGGAATGGGGTCAAAAATAATGGATGGAATTTTTTAGAATATATTATGTGGGTTCAAAAAAAGATAACACTTTCATCTCACTCCCGTGGCTTCCATGTTATTACAAATGAAATCCTAGGAGAACTCCCGGAACTTGCAAACTTCAAGATCGGAATCCTGCATGTGTTCATTCAGCATACTTCTGCTTCGCTTGCAATCAATGAAAATGCCGATCCGGATGTTAGGGCAGATTTTGAAGCGCATTTCAATGAGATGATCCCCGAAAATCTGCCGTACTACCGCCACACGCTGGAAGGACCAGATGATATGCCCTCTCACATTAAGGCAGCACTCTTGGGATCGGATCTTTCCATTCCAATCGAAAATGGAAAACTGGCCTTGGGAACTTGGCAGGGAATTTATTTATGCGAGCATCGAGATCGCGGAGGACAGCGAAAATTGATGTTAACTATTCAAGGGGAATGAAAATAATCCTGATGATGAATTTTTTGACAGATTAATAACCATCGCCAGAAAATTAACGAGCGATTGGCATGGTGTGGCGATCAATTCCAATTGAACCAAAAACACCAATTCCTTCTTCAATCCCAAAACTTTGACCAGACCCACCCTCACCCAAAAATATATTCGAATATTCTGAATCATCTGCATATCTAAAAAAGAAATCGTAATAATTTTCATCCATACTCATCAGAGAAATGAGCAACCAATCTTCATCCCAGTTTAGATTGCCTCCATCTTCAGAAAATTCCTTTCTTAAGGTCCAACTTTCTTCCCCCGGGCCGATGATTTCTTCTTGGGTAAGCCCATAATCATTATTATTATAATTATCCTCTTTCCAAATATAACTTAAGGAATTAGCTACACTCATTATTTGGTAATGGTTTGTAAGTGGCTGCCAACTAATATCCATGGTTTGATCCAATTGAAATGTATCTGGTAACAGATTTGTAAAAAGTTGGGAAGATGGAGGAATCGTGGTTTCGCCGGTTGCGGTGAGACCTCCCGGAGTGGAAATTGAAAGCGTCCATATTTCGCCGGGGTACGGGTTCAGCGAATCTCCATTAAATACATAAGCCCCCGTTGAGGTACTGTCTCCAGCCTCTAAATCGAAGTCATCATATTCAAAAAGATAGTCTTTTCCGTTATTGCTGACAATCACTTGCGCATCTCTAATTACATACCTTGAAGCATAATAGATGTTACCAACCGGGTCTTTTATGAGGGTGTCTGATGCTTCGTCCATTCTCAATGAACGGTGCACGCGGATAAAGCTAGTGACAAGCGTATCTACAGATAAAATACCTAGCACATTCAGTACTGGTTCGTGGTCAGTTTCTACATCTTCCCATTCCAATTCCGGGGAAATACTCAAACACCCTGAAATAAAAATGATAAGACTGATGGACATGAGCTTCCGCATTAGAATTCTGCTCTCCATCCAAGGGTAAGGAAAAATGGGAACATTGGTAAAGCTGCCCGTTCCATTCCCATGCTTTCACCGGTTAACCTGTTTTGTTTGTTTTGGTATTGATAGGTAATTGCATTTACGTGATTTGTTACATTGTTCAGCTGAATAAACCTTTCATAGGGAAATCCAAATATGGATGTTTTATGTTTTAAGCCAATATCCATTCGAAAGTAAAAAGGCAGGCGTGCTGAATTTTTTTCTCCTACTAAGAGACTTTCAACTCCCTTCCAATACGGTTTAACCGCATCATGTTCTACTGACCAATTTTCATATCGGCCGAGTGGTGGAGTGTAGGGTTGACCGGTGGAAGCCTGAATAGATGTACTTAAATGCAGATTCTTAAGAACAGAAAAATCTCCGACAATGTTTAAGGTATGTGTCCGATCATATTTCGGATGGTACCAACCAATTTTTTCAATATGTCGTTTTGTTTCGGCAAAGGTATAGCCAACCCAACCTCGAAACCGACCGGCGGTCTTTTTGAATAGAAATTCGAAGCCATATGCAAACGCTTTGGTTTCGTAAAACTCATTAAACGGAGTGGATCGCGATTCGTCTTCATCACCAAACATTAAGTCGCCTTGTTTAAGTGTGATCAGATTTTCGAAATGTTTATAATAAGTTTCTCCTCGAGCCAGCCAGTTTTCATCTGAAAGATACTCAATCCCCAGGATGACATGATCTGCGTAGGGTGCCGGGCGGTCTGCCGGAATGCCAAGCCAAAAATCTATAAGGCGCCACGATTCATCTTCCGTATTTGCGATCGTTAAAAATTGATGATATCGCCCAAGTGCAAATTTTAATGAAAGGTCTTTTCTTAAGATATATTTCAGCCCAAAGCGAGGATCAATGTAGATTGAATCATGCAGGGAATAATCCATCACTCGGCCCCCCATCTGCAACGCGAGTTTGGAGGTAACATCCCACTTATCCTGTAGAAAAAATGAAGTTTCTACCGTCCGGTTTTCCATTTGGAGAGGATTCAAAAAAACGGTTGTATCTAAAGTCGAAAAAGTAAATTCCATCCCAAGATTATAATCCACCTGCTTTATTTGGAATCCACCCATAATCTGATGATTCGTGAGTCCATGCCAGGAAATTTCTGTTTCAACTGTTTTATCATCCACAATGTCAAAAAAATCGAAAGAAAATGATTCATCATAGGAACCGGATTCATTCCCCATATTCCAAGTTCCTTCATCAGAAAAATTCATGTCAAAATGGAATCGGTATCTGCTATTGGCTATAAACGTGCGAGCTACAAGTTGAGGTGTTATCAACCATCGCCACGTGAGGCTATTGGTATGGTTCCCCCAAGGCCATTCAATTCCAAATGAAGAGTTGTTTTCCTCAGAATAATCTGAATAAATATCATAATTTTCGCTACGGTCGCTAAAAGAAAAAGTCAACACATCGTCACCGTAAAAACGGCTGTATGTCAAACGATGATTCAGATTTACATCTAAATTCACTTTGATTTGATAATCATAAAAGTAATATGGAAATTTAAAATCATCATTCGCTCCCGAAATTATTCGGATAGCGCCTATAAACTGGTCAAAATAGGTTCGCCGCCCTGCAATCATCCATGAGCCTTTCATACCGCCTATTTTCGGAAGTGGCCCTTCCAGCAAAGCTTTACTGGACACAAGGGATATATTTGCATTTCCTGTGATTTCTTCTGTATTTCCTTCGCGGTTGATTACATTCAGTATGGCGCCCATGCGTCCACCGTAGCGCGCAGGAAATCCTCCGGCATGGAAATCTGCTTCTTTTATGGCGTCGGTATTAAACGTGGAAAATATGCCACCTAAATGATACGGATTGTACACCGTAATCCCATCCAGCATAACCAGGTTTTGATCAGGTGTACTTCCGCGTACATACAGCGCGCTGGAAAAATCATTAAGCGTCTGTACACCAGGGAGTAATTGGATTGTTCTAAATAAATCAGGCTCAATAAAAGCAGGAGCGAGTTCAAGTGTACGGAGGTCAAGGGTGATTCTGCTGGGTTCCACCAGCTCGCGCATTTTCTGTACTTCGCCAAACACATCCACCGCTTCTCCCTCAATAACCATCGGCAAGAGGCGAAAGTCCAGACGTAGATTTTGATTTCCTTTAAATTGAGTATTTTGGGTAATCATTTTAAAACCGATAATAGAAACCGCAATTTCATATTCTCCGGGAGGAACATTGGTAATCACATAATATCCTTCCACATTTGAGGCGGCACCAAGATTGGTTGACTTGATAAATACATTGGCATAGGCTAATGGTTCGCCGGTGGCATCATTACGCAAGAATCCGCTGATGGTAGCTGTTTCCTGCGCGTGCAACCCAATGGCAAAAAGAAGAAAAATAGTTTGAAGTGTTTTCAACATATATCCAATATTAGACTATGTGATCGGCGATAATTAATTGTCATCTACAAACAGCCATTATTTTTCTTTACCTGATTCCAGATTTCATCCATCTCCTCCAAATTCGATTCTTCCAGAGTTTTCCCTCTTTTTTTCAATTCTTTTTCGATCCCGGCAAAACGAGTTGTGAATTTCTTATTCGATTTTCTAAGCGCATCTTCTGCCGGAATGTCCAAAAATCTGGCCAAGTTCACAATGGCGAAAAGTACGTCACCGATTTCTTCTTCTATGTGTTCTTTTGCTTCTTCTGATTCGGCTTCTTTGAGTTCCTGAATTTCCTCGTGAACTTTTTCCCAAACTTGTTCTATTTTATCCCAATCAAAACCGGTATAGCTGGCTTTCTGTTGTAATCTCTGAGCGCGCACAAGAGCAGGCAAAGTGACCGGGACACCATCCAATCTAGACGCGCGTTTCTTTTCCTTATGTTTGGTGGCTTCCCAGTTTTGTTTTGCTTCAAAAGCAGCGTCAGCTTTTGCATCGCCAAAGACATGCGGGTGGCGGCGGACCAATTTTTCGCTAACATGGTTTATGGATTCATTCAATTTGAAATACCCATTCTCTTCTGCAATTAAAGCTTGCATGATTGTATGTAATAAAATGTCGCCCAATTCCTCTTTTAGCTCGCTCCAATTTTCCTGGTCTACACTTTCCATAACTTCATAAGCTTCTTCCAAAAAAAATGGAAGCAGCGAAGCATGTGTCTGTTCTCTATCCCAAGGGCACCCATCTGGTTCACGCAATCTTGCGACAATACCGGTAAGTTCCTCAAACATTTCGCCTAATTTTTTGTCACTCATTTATAATCCCTTCCCATCCAAATTGTGTTAAATAATAATTCTCTTTTTCCCGCATGATCTTCCGTTCGTCTTCAGTTTTGTCATCGAAATTCAGTAAATGTAATCCGCCATGAATCAATAGCCGGCAAATCTCTTTTTCAACCGGTTCATTAAAGTTAGCAGCATTTTCTTTCGCTCTTTCTAGGCTGATATAAATTTCACCCTCCACCTTTTTTTCAGAATAATCGTTTAAACGAAACGCAATAACATCCGTGAATTCATCTTTCTTAAAAAATTCTTTTTTAAGACGCCGTAATGATTCATCACCGGTAAAAATAATAGAAATATCGCCTTCCGTATATCCTTCGGATGACAATGTTTTATAGATTATTGAGAAGGTTTTGTCCTGATGGATGTTGGAATCACCGCCATCAAGAATAGTTTTTACAATCATTTCACTTTTGCATTGGACTTATCGCCTTCGGGGTATTCAACGCGAATGTGATAAATCCCTCGCAATACAGGAAGCAAGCCGGTATTGCCGTCCACAGTTCCCCGAATTTGCCGAATTTCATCCATGGTTAACGGACAATGGTCAAGTTGTCCTGTTGAAAGCCGTTTCTCAATAATTTTATCCATCATTTTTTCAATTTTCATAATATCAGGTTCTTTGATGGATCGGGTCGCTGCTTCCACTGCTTCACAAATCATCAGAATACCGGTTTCTTTTGTATTAGGACGCGGGCCATTATAAAAAAATAATTTTTCATCCACTTTCGATTCGTCACCGCCCGCTTCCTCAAGCGCTTTATGGTAAAAATACTCTACACGAGTTGTGCCGTGATGCATCGGAATAAAATCACTTACCGCCTGCGGAAGCCCATATTCTTTCGCTAGTTTTAACCCGTCGCTGACATGTTTTCTGATAATTTTTGCGCTCATAGCCGGAGTCAATTCATCATGCTTATTTTTATCAGACAGCATATTTTCGATAAAATATTCAGGACGTCCAATTTTACCAATATCATGATAGTATGCGCCAACACGGCAGAGCAGAGAATGTGCTCCGATTGCATCTGCGCACGCCTCGGCAAGATTACCGACAACTACACTGTGGTTAAAGGTTCCATTGGCTTCACGCTGAAGGCGTTTTAAAATAGGATTTTGAAAATCTAATAATTCAAGAAGCGTAAGATTTGTTGTCACTTTAAATACCACTTCGAGAATACCGATGAGTCCATAGGTTACCACAGGCGCCAAGATGCTCATTGCCACCAGGTAAAGCATATCTATTCCCATTCCACTCCAAGATGACTGTTTAAAAAGTCCCAATGCCAAAACCACCACTGCACTGGCAATCAGCAAAGAGATGATGGTTGTGAACATTTGCCGTCTTCGCCTCAGTTTTCTTACCGAAAACAGTGCGATCGATGATGTAAAAAGTGCAATAATGATAAATTCCACATTATTCCCAATTAATATTCCGGCGAGCAATGTAATTGAGGTAACTCCCATAAATCCAATTCTTGCATCAAACATTATAGTTAGAACCATTGCAGACACCACGACAGGAATCAGATATTCAGAGAATCCAAGCCTCACTGTAAAAATGTATGCAAAGGATATTACCAATAAGAACATGAGTCCAATCAAGATTAGCATTCGAATGTCATCAAAAATGTGAATTCGATATGTTAACAAAAAGGTAAAGAAAAATGAAACTACAACAGCAATTGTAAGGAGTTTCCCAAGATAAGCGATTGATTTATCCAAAAAAGTTTCAGTCCCTGCGTGCTTGCTAATAGCGATGCTAAGAGAATTCAATTTTTCAAGGATTTCTTTTGTAATGCGTGTATTGGTATCTACAATTCTTTCATTTTGTAGAACGATTCCTTTATGTCTTGGAACAAGGTCTAACCTTGCCTGACTTCTTCGCTCCGTTGTTTCCCGATCATACACGAGGTTTGGGCTCATAAATTCCACAATCAATTCATATCCCAGCTCTAATTCTAACTCACTTTTCCTCTCGTACAGATGGGTGACTTCTAACCGTGATTTTGTCCAAGCTTGCTGAAGGTCGTTAAATGCTTCGGGGGAGTCTAAAGACGGAGCATCCGAAGCTGTTTGAATTGAAATGTCTGTGCTAATAATCGCATTTTTTGGAAGATCAAGGATCCCTTCGGCCCACCGATTTCTACAAACCTGCACAATAGATGATTCAAACTGTTTCAAATCAGTTCTTGATGGATCATCTGGAATTGGAATTAAAAATGCGTCCCACCGATCTTTTTCGATTGTGAATGGGTAGTTAGCGTAAAATGCTTGTAAAAGGATAGAAATTTTGGCGCTATCCGTTTGAACCATTAATTTTGCTTCTTCATATTGGGAAGAAAACCTGTAACGATACTCAAGGTCTTTTGAATTCCTGATATTTACGCGGGCTTGTCGTATCGCATCTACAGATTGAAAGAAATGGGACATCTTTTTGGTTTGAGACTCAACGATATTCTGATCCCGAGTAAACAAATATGGTTCTGAAGCCTGGGCTTGGTCTAAATCCGTTTTCAATTCGGATGCAGTTTTTAGGATCGGGAAATTAAACGGTGCAATTATCGGATCCCGAGTAATATCATCTAGGTTATAACTGTATAGAAGGGATGTTCCACGAGGAAAAAAGAACGAGAGTAGAACCACAAGACCTAGCACGACAGAAATTGGCTGCCAGTGGTCTTTCACAATGGTGATAAACACAGAAAGTTGATTTGGACGATGGTTAGAGTTCTTCATTAGATTTTTTGAATAGATTTAAGAATTTCCCTCGAAATAATAATTCTCTGTACTTCGCTTGTACCCTCGCCGATTTCGAGGATCTTTGCATCTCGGAAAAAGCGTTCCACATCATATTCTTTCACGTATCCATATCCGCCGAGTACTTGAATCGCTTCGGTTGTCACTTTCATAGCAGTTTCGCTGGCAAACAGTTTTGCCATGGCAGCTTCTTTGGCAACATTTTTTCCGTTATCTTTCATCCAAGCAGCATGAAAGGTAAGTAATTTTGCCGCTTCAATTTGTGTAGCCATATCTGCGAGTTTAAATGAAACCGCTTGGAATTTGTGAATCTTTTTCCCGAAAGCGGTTCGTTCATCCGAATATTCGAGGGCTTTTTGATATGCCCCTTCTGCCGTCCCAACCGAAAGTGCCGCAATAGAAATCCGGCCGCCGATTAAGGTTTTTAAAAATGTTTTAAACCCGGCGCCGGGCTCGCATAAAAGACAATCTTTTGAAACTCGCATATCCTCGAAAAATAATTGGCGCGTATCGCTGGCTTTCCATCCCATTTTCTTTTCAGGCGGACCAATTTTTAATCCGGGAGTGCCTGTAGCAACAGTGAACGCACCAATGCCCAGGAATTCCCCGTTATCTTCAATGCGAGCGGTAAGATTTAATACGCCGGCGTACCCAACATTCGTGATAAAGATTTTTCCACCATTAATGATGTAATCATCTCCATCTGTCACCGCTGTCGATTTGGTTGCACCAGCATCGCTTCCGGCTTCCGGTTCTGTGAGCCCAAATGCACCGAGCATTTCTCCGGATGCTAATTTTGGAAGATATGTTTGTTTCAATTTTTCAGAACCTGACATCAAAATAGGCATAGTCCCGAGGGATATGTGTGCTGCAAGTGTGATTGCTACGGATGCATCTGCCTTTGCAAGTTCTATCACGACTGCAGCGAATGCGATCATATCCATCCCCGCGCCTCCATATTCTTCCGGGATTGGAATTCCCATCAAGCCTAAGGCTGCCATTTTTTCTACCAACTCTTTGGGGAAGCGTCCCTCTGCGTCTAGTTCTTGTGCAATCGGTTCAATTTCATTTTTTGCAAAATCACGTACCATTTCAACAAGCATCATATGTTCTTCGTTAAAAAACAAGTCGTCCATCATTAATCTCGATTTACCATTTTACGGCAGCGGATGCCCACGTGAATCCTGCACCAAAAGCAGCGAAAATTATAATATCACCCTTGGAAATTTTTCCTTTTTCAACTACCTCGCATAAAGCAATCGGAATCGAAGCAGCTGTCGTATTTCCATATTTATGAATATTAGAATATACTTTTTCCATCCCAACGCCCATTCGTTTTGCGACTGCTTGGCTGATTCTAAGATTGGCCTGATGAGGAATAATTAATGCTACATCATCCATGGATAATTGGTTGGCTTCCATGGCTTCATTAATCACTTCGGGGAACCGGGTAATTGCATTTTTAAACACTTCCCGACCATTCATCATAGGATAATGTCGGTTTTGTTTTAGTAAATCTTCAGACATTCTCGGATTGTTAGTTGACCCGGGCTCTTCACACCACAACATTTTTAAATGTTTACCTTGGCAATGCAAATGCGTTGATAAAATTCCGCTCTCATCCTCAGTCGCCTGCAAGATGGCAGCCCCGGCGCCATCGCCAAATAAAACTGCAGTATCTCTTCCTTCGTCTGAAATATCCAGCGCAGTAGATTGTACTTCTGCGCCCACCACCAAAACTGATTTGGCATTTCCAGATCGAATAAACTGATCTCCAATGGACATCGAATAAATAAAGGCAGAACAGGCCGCTTTAATATCAAATGCGCCGATATTTCTCAGATTCAATTTGTCCTGGAGCTGTGCACTGATTCCCGGGAAAAAATAATCGGGCGTAATGGTGCCTACGATTACAAGGTCAATTTCTTCAGCAGTTACGCCGGCCATTTCCATGGCTTTACGAGAAGCTGTTTCTGCAAGATCTGAAGTAGTTTGCCCCTCTTCTACCCAATGACGTTCTTCGATTCCGGACCGCGTTCGAATCCATTCATCTGATGTATCCATCCATTGTTCCATATCCGCATTGGTTACAATTTTATCTGGGACACAGGATCCGATGCCAATTATTTGTGATTTCATATCAGGAATTCCATAAGAATGAGAGTTTCAACAAACTACAATTTACAGTAAATAATAATAATCAAGTTAATGAGTTAATGAGCATTAGGTGTGAGTTTAATATCTCGGACATTGAGTTGAATTTCACGACGATTTTGCCATTCATTGATTTCGACTACAAATGCTAAATCTATCGGATTCCCTGTAATAAGGTCCTGATAATGTTCGGATAGATTGAACCCAATTGCCCCATAAGTTGTTCCATTCTGCCGTACAGTAAAACGAATGTGGTTTCCACCGCCAATCACCTTCGGAATACCGGAAATTTCAACGTTTGACGCAAAAAATTTGGGTCTCATATTTCCGGGGCCAAACGGACTAAGCTTGTCAAGGAAATCCATAAATCTCGGAGTAATGTCATTCAATTTTAACTCACCCTCAACCGTTATTCCGGGAATAAGATCATCATCTGACAAACATTCATTCGCAATGCTAACAAAAGAAGATCGGAATGAATCGCAATTTTCTTCCTTCACGGTTAATCCTGCAGCCATTGGGTGTCCTCCATATCCTTCTAATGTGGATTTTACTTTTGTCAAAGCGTCGTATAAATTTAATCCGCGAATACTCCGAGCTGAACCGGTACCCAACCCATGTTCCTTCATCGATATGACGATCGCAGGGCGGTGAAATTCTTCTTTCAGTTTTGAAGCGACAATCCCAACCACACCAGGATGCCAATCTTTACCCCAAACAACAATTGCTTTGTCGGTTGAAAGATCTATTTCTGCATTTACTTTTAGCAGAGCATCTTCAAAAACTGCGTCCTGAATTTCTCTTCGCCGTTTGTTTTCTTCGTCTAATTCTCTTGCTAAATCAGATGCAATATCCTCATTATCTGTTGTAAGCAACTTCACACTTCTATTGGCATCCCCGAGTCGGCCCGCTGCATTTATTCTTGGGGCGACACCAAATACCAATTGGCCAATGCTAGGAACTTTATTCGAAAGTTTTGCCAAAGCCAATAATTTGCTAAGTCCAATAGATGAAGGCGATTTCATTTGGTTCAACCCAAAATGAACCAACGTTCTATTTTCGTCCTTTATCGGAACGAGATCTGCGGCAGTGCCAAGTGTCATAAGAGATATTAAATCTGATATTTCCGAAAATGATTTTCCACGATTTTTGATAATACCGGAAATAAATTTAAAAGCTACTCCGGCGCCACAGAGACCTTTAAACGGGTAAGCACAATCTTTTCGTTTTGGATTAAGAACAGCAAAAGCATTTGGCAAAGTTGCGTCTGGCGTGTGATGATCAGTGATAATGACGTCCACACCAATAGATTGGGCGTATTGCACCGCTTCAAATGCATTGATTCCGCAATCACAAGTAATGATAAGATTTGCGCCAATATTTTTTGCAGTATCAATTCCCTTTTTTGATAATCCATATCCTTCGATTTCGCGATTTGGGATATAAAATTCAGGTTTCCCGCCAACAGTTTGCATCCCAAGATACAGCACAGAAGCGCCCGATGTTCCATCCACATCATAATCCCCAAACACCATAATAGGAGTTTTGGTTTGGATATTTTTTATTACTCTGTCAACCGCAATGTCCATATCTTTCATCAGAAATGGATCGTGGAGTTGATCTAAAGATGGATTAAAAAATGGTTGGGCTTCTTTTAGGGAGGTAAAACCACGGTTCGCTAAAATCGTGGCAATGATGTTACTACATTTAAATTGTTTCCCAAGATGTGAAACCACCTCAGGGTCCGGTTGAAGACTAATCCATTCCATACGGGATTAAAATAAGCACAGGAATGGCGTGAAAGTTAGGTTTAATTTGGGTGATTCCTCCTCCACCCATGCAGATAAGAAGAATGCATATTTTACAATATCACCCGAATTAGAGAATCGGACAAAAATATAGAGCCGGTCGATAAGCCGAGTTCTGTCGCGGATGGCCATTCATCTGGTCCTGACATTTCTATCAGGATCTCGCGATCTACCCACTCCTCAAATAATGCGGACCACATTTCGGAGCTTACTTGATCTTGCACCGGGCGGGGTTTACCAAGCCTTCGGCGTTACTGCCGAAGCTGGTGGTCTTTTACACCACCGTTTCACCTGTATCCGCCAATGACGGATAGTCTTCTCTCTGTTGCACTTTCCATGCCCTTCCGAGCCCCTCGTATTACGAGGCACCCTGTCCTGCGGTGCTCGGACTTTCCTCCCTTTCGAAAATCGAAAAGGCGACCATCTAACCGGCTCATATTTCAAAAAGCCGGGGAAGTTACACGTTTGGGGATATAAAGTTGAGAGGGTTTTTCTTGCTGGTGAAGATTATGGGTTTATTGAGCGACTGGCTTTTGTTTGGGAAATGATTCGCAATGCTTATCATTTCGGTCCGGTGGATGGTGGTTCTTCATCAAAGGACCTTGCTCTGCTAATTTAGATTCCTCTGGCTCCGCCAGCCGGCGGATCGGAATGACTGGGTTGGGAGAAGTACAATATAATCCTTAAGGTTAACTACTTTTCTTAACGTAAGAAAAGTATCAAAAGAAGCTTTCGCTACGGAACAATCCGAGGAAAAAGAATTATCCAACGGGTCGATTTTTAACTCCCCGAAATTCTTTCTTGAACAAAAATTTTGATTCCAAAGGGTCATACAGAAAAATCGCCTCTTCCTTTAGGATAATACTTCCTCTGGATCCCGGATTTTTCCAAGGCGAGGAAAAAGTAGAAGATTTGGATAGTGGTACATAAATACCTTTGCGACGCAAAGGGGATGTAGGGAATCCACGATCAGGGATGATCGTGGCACTTTTTGGATGTTAAAAATAATAACTGTCATTCCGAACCGAAGTGTGAGGATTCTTCATCGAGTGACCTTGCTTTGCCAATTTAGATTCCTCTGGCTCCGCCAGCCGGCGGATCGCTCGGAATGACTGGGGTGGGGTACAATTTATTTTGCAGATTCCCAAAAAAGAAATCTGTTGCATACATCACAATTAAAGACAATTTTTTCAGATTTTATTTCAGATACGATTTGTGGTGGGAGTACAGACCCGCAACCGCCACATGCATTTGAATGAATTGCAACGACCACTAATCCATTCCTCGCAGAAAAAATCTTATCATATTTTGAGAGTGTTTCCTGATTAAGGTTTTTGGTTTTTGAAGTTCTTTGCGATTCAAGATCGGATTTTTTCTCAGATGATTCTGATATCAATGCTTCTAAGCTCGACCTGCGATTTCCTAAGTCCAATGTCAGCGATTCTAAATTATCCTCTCCCTCTTTTGTTTCCTCATCTAACGTATCTTTCTCTTCGCTTATTTCCAGCGTTGTCAATTCAATGGTATTGAGTTGTTCTTTCAGATGATCCATTTCATGTTGAAGGGCATCATATTGTTTGTTATTTGTTACCAAAAATAGTTGATCTTTATACTTGTCAATTTTTTCTTTAATTGTGTTCATTTCAAGCGTGTTTTTATCCATCTGCATCACAATTTCTTTTGACCGAACTTTCCCTTCATTTACAGATTTCGTTAAGCTGTCTTCTTCGTTTTTGAGTTCATCCACTTTGGTGGGTAAGTCGCCAAGCAATTCTTCCAATTCTTGAAGTTCGGTATCAATTTTTTGGATAATCACAAGATCCAGAATGTCTGTCATTTAAGATGTTCCTTTCTTATAAAAACAAAAATGCACCGAATTCGGTGCATTGCAGTTTGAAAATTCCCCAGAAATAATTGCGGAATATTTATCGAACCAATTCGAGAGAATCGGCACTCCTTTCCGGGAAAGAGGTTGGTTTTTCATATATTTTCTTTACTATTCATAACGATTAAAGCCCTTAAATTTACGGCAATAATTTCAACCTGAAACAAAAATTAATCGGGTGGAGTGAATATTGTCCAGATTCTTGGAATCTTGTGCATTATCATTTCGTTTTCGAAATTTTAATAAGGAGCAGAATTGAATTTAGAAACACACATTAAAAATCATTCAGCCAAGGTTGGAGTTGTTGGACTTGGATATGTTGGACTTCCCGTATGTATTGCCTTCGGGGAAGCCGGTCTGTCTGTTACCGGGATAGATTTGAATGCACAAATTGTGAAATCCTTAAATCAAGGGAAAAGTCACATTGGCGATGTATCAAACGAAAGGCTACAGAAATTGGTTGACGTCGAGCGATTTAACTCCACACTCGATTATGCATGTATTTCTGATCTTGATGTGTTAATCATTTGTGTACCAACGCCCTTAAATAAGGTAAAGGATCCGGATGTATCTTTTATTATATCAGTTACGGATGGAATGCTACCTTACATGCACCAGGATTTACTGGTTGTACTTGAGAGCACTACTTATCCGGGTACAACCCGTGAACTTGTTTTAGAAACATTGGAAAAATCCGGTGAAAAGATTGGGGAAAGTTTTTTTCTCTGCTATTCTCCGGAACGTATCGACCCGGGAAATACATCTTATTCATTAAAGAATACGCCCAAAGTTGTTGGAGGCGTTACGGAAACCTGCACTCATTTGGGATCCTTACTGTACAGTCTAATTTCGGATAAAGTTGTACCCGTTTCTTCTCCTGAAGCAGCTGAAATGGTTAAACTTCTTGAGAACACATTCCGATCAATTAATATCGGACTCGCAAATGAAACAGCCATTATGTGTGAAAAGCTTGGTGTGGACGTTTGGGAGGTAACCGATGCTGCATCCACAAAACCATTCGGGTTTATGAAATTCACCCCAGGTCCTGGACTTGGCGGACACTGCATTCCGATTGATCCTCAATATCTTGCCTGGAAAATGAGATCTTTAGATTATCGCGCTAAATTCATTGATTTAGCTCAAGAGATTAACACGCACATGCCTCACCATGTTGTAGAATTGATTTCGGAAGGGTTGAACCAACAGGGGCATGCAGTTAAAGGAAGCAAAATTTTATTATGTGGTGTGGCTTATAAAAAAGATATTGATGATATAAGAGAATCTCCTGCATTGGATATTATGAAATTATTGGAAGAGGACGGAGCTGACGTAGGTTTTTATGATCCGAATGTTGAAGAAATTCGCTGGAATGGCGGGACAATAAAGGGAATTGAATCTATTGATAAAGAAACAATCCCATCTTTTCGGGTAGTGGTTATTTTGGCTGACCACTCAGATGTGGATTATTCTCTTATTAAAAAACACGCGGAACTGATTGTGGATACTCGCAATGTGTATTCGGATGCAGATCATATTATTCGATTGGGCGTGGGGAAAAAGAAATAGGGCATTCCCACTTCGAGTGGTTTCAGTTCAAAGGCTTGAAAGGATAACGCGTCTCCGCCAACAGGAGTCTCGGGTTGACAGAGCTTGATAGAAATTGGCTAATGGGGGGAAGGTTTGTCATTCCGAACCGGCAGATGGTGGTTCTTCATCAAAGGACCTTGCTCTTCGAATTTAGATTCCTCTGGCTCCACCAGTCGGCGGATCACTCGGAATGACTGGAGTGGGGTGAATCAAATTTTATCTGAAATGGGGGTTTGATAATGATCGAGGTACATAAAAACCTTTGCGGAAGGTTCTAAACTTTCGCAAAGGATATGTAGGAAATCCACGATCAGGGATGAGCAAGATCATTTGTGTTATCTACTTTTCTTAACGTAAGAAAAGTATCAAAAGAAGCTTTCGCTACGGAACAATCCGGGGAAAAAGAATTATCCAACGGGTCGATTTTTAACTCCCCAGGATTCTTTGTTTAACAAAAATTTTGATTCCAAAGGGTCATACAGAAAAATCGGCTCTTCCTTTAGGATAATACTTCCTCTGGATCCCGGATTCTTCCAAGGCGAGAAAAAAACTAGAAAATTTGGATAGTGGTACATAAAAACCTTTGCGGAAG